>JAYTIO010000104.1:0-4746 GCA_043731805.1 Pedosphaera sp.
TCACCAGCGTAGGGAAGCCTTTTTGCGCGTGTGTGTTTAGCCTTTTGTTTTTCCCCCTGCCTGTCTGCGTTCGTTAACTGCCAACCAAACACCCTGGGGATCCCTGTTCGCTGTCTTTGGAGGCGGGTTCAGTAGCAGAACGGGATTAACGGGGATTCTGCAAGGGACATCACCCCGTTCTGGAAACATTGGTCGTGAGTCAATTACAGGCGAGGTCCATCTCAGCACTGCGACGGAGAAACGGCGGGGTCATACGCCAAGGGGTGCGCCCTCGGCTCGGCAGGAGCCTCGCCCTACCATTTCACTAATTACTTCTTCCGCCGGATGGTGTGGATGGGATGCTCATCCAGCAGGTTCGGGTAGATGCCCTCGATGCGTTTGGGGTCGTAGAAGTTTACGCCGGCATAGAACCAGAGCGGGACGATGGGCAGGTCGTCGCGGATGAGGAGGGTTTCGGCTTGGCGGAGGAGCGCGGCGCGTTTCGGCGGGTCGGTCTGGAGGTTGGTGGTGCGGATGAGGTTGTCGTAGGTCGCGTTCGCCCAGCCGGTGCGGTTGTTGCCGTTGCCGCTCATGAACATGTCGAGGAACGTGTTCGGGTCGTTGTAGTCGCCAATCCAACTGCTGCGGCTCAGGTCGTAGTCCAGCGCGCTCTGGGCGCTGTAATAAACCTTCGGCTCCATCGCGCGCAGCTCCATCTTCACGCCGAGTTCCTTGCGCCAAATCTCCTGCAACTCCACGCCCACCTGCTCATCGAGTTTGTCGGTCTTGAAGAGATAGTGGAACGGCGGGAAGCCCTGACCGCCGGGGAAGCCCGCTTCGGCTAGGAGCTTGCGCGCCTGCTCGGGATCGTAGCCCCAGCCCTCGGGCGGCTCATAGACGCCCATGCCCTTCGGCGTGAAATGCGCGGTCGGGGTCTCACCACTGCGAGCGATCTTGCCGACGAGTTTCTTCCGGTCGAGGGCGAGCGCGAAGGCCTTGCGCACGCGCACATCGGTGAAGGGCTTGCGCTTCATGTTGAAGCGGAAGAAGTAGGTGCCGAGGTAGTCGAACTTGTGGCAGTCGGGGCGCTTGCCCAGCACATCCATGAGTTCGTTGGGCACGAGGTTCTTGTCCCAAATCACGTCGGCAGCGCCGGTCTCGTAGAGGTTGAGCGCGGTGGTGGCGGACTTGATGGGGAGGAAGTCCACGCGTTCGCTGAGAATGTTGGCGGCGTCCCAGTGGCGCGGGTTGCGGCGGATGCGAACCCGGTCGTTGAGCCGCCAGAACTCCAACGTGTAAGCGCCGCTGGTGGGCACGGGCGACTGAAGGAGCCAGCGGTCGCCATGCGGCTCAACCCAGAAGCGCGGCACGACGGCGAGCGTCGGGAAGGCGCAGAGGTCGAGGAAGAAGGCGGTCGGGCCGATGAGTTCCACGCGCAGCGTGTGCGGGTCGAGCGCACGCACGGCGACATCGTCGGGCGTGAAGGGTTTGCCGGTGGCGGTGTTGGTCTTGCCGGTGGAGTAGTCCTCCGCGCCCTTGATGAAGAAGAGTTGGCTCGCGTATTCCGCGCCCGTCTCGGGAGCGAGGGCGCGCCGCCAGGACCAGACGAAGTCGGCGGCGGCAATGGGCTGGCCGGTGGACCAGACGGCGTTGGTGCGGAGGTGAAAGGTATAAACGACGCCATCGGGCGACATGTCCCAGCGCTGCGCGATGCCTGGCTCGGGTGTAGCGTTTTTGCCTTCCAGTCGCGTGAGTCCCTCGAAGAGCGCCTTCACGATGCGCATCTCGGTCTGAGTGGAGATGATGGCGGGGTCGAGGGAGTCGGGTTCCGCGCCGTTGACGAGGACGAGGTCGGCGGGCGGGTCAGAGCGGGTGCAGCTTAGACAAAGGATGAGGTATGAAGTATGAAGGATGAACCGCAGCGAGGGAGGGAGGCGGAACTTCATACTTCAGCCCTCAAACTTCATCGCTGACAGACAGAACGCCCGGAGCACTTGACTCAGGGCGTTCGGCTTGGTCGGCATGAGGCCGAAGCTATTTTTTCACCGGCGGCGTTGTCGAGGGCGGAGTCGCCACGGGCGCGACGGCTTTCGGGGCCGGGGCGTTGGTCGTCGTGAGCAGCGCCGGGGCGGGAGCCGACTTGGGTGCCGCAGCCGGAACGGCCCGGTTGGTGAGCATGGACTTCAGCTCTTCCGCGATTTGAGCTGAGTTGGTGCCCTTGATTTGCACCGGTTGGTTGGTGGCAGCAGGCAGGGTGTTGGGGAGAATCGAGGCCGGCGGGATGGCCACGGGCGGGGCCGTGAGCGTGGTCGGCGCGGGGGCCTTCGGCGCGAGCACGGAGGTCGCACCGGCCTTCTTCAGCTCTTCGCGCACGCTGCTGCCGCCTTTGCGGGCCGCGCCGCCCATGATGTAGAGCACGAGGCAGAGGGTGAGGAAGATGCCGGCGGCATACTTCGTCATGTTCGTGAGCGCGTTGCCGCTGCCGGCTCCGAAGAGCGCGTCGGTCGCACCACCGCCGAAGGCCTGGCCGACGCCGGCTTCCTTCTTGGGCAACTGCACGAGGATGAGGAGGATGAGGAAGAGGCTGTCGATTACGAGGACAGCGGTCAGGAGGCCAGCGACGAAGTTCATGAGTTAGGAGTTGGGAGTCGGAAGTTAGGAGTCAGGAGTCAGGAGTCAAATGGAGTTCTTCACGATGTCGGCGAAGTCGCGCACGGCGAGGGAAGCCCCACCCACGAGGGCACCGTCCACGTCGGGCTGGCTCATCAGCTCGCGGGCGTTGCTGGGCTTCACGCTGCCGCCGTATTGGATGCGGACGCGGCGGGCGGTCGGCTCGTCGAACATCTCGGTGAGCACGCGGCGGATGAACGCGTGAACGTCCTGCGCCTGCTGCGTGGTGGCCGTCTTGCCGGTGCCAATGGCCCAGACCGGTTCGTAAGCGAGGATGGTCTCCTCCATGTGCTCCTTGGTCAGCCCGGCGAGGCTGCCACGCACCTGGGTCTCGACGACTTGCTCGGTCTTGCCGGACTCGCGGTCTTCGAGTTTCTCACCGACACAGACGATGGGCTTGAGCGACGCGGCGAGGGCGGCGAGGGCTTTCTTGGCGATGAGCGGGTCGCCTTCGAGCTGATACTGGCGGCGCTCGGAGTGGCCAAGGATGACGTAGCGGACGAGGAACTCCTTGAGCATCCCGGCGCAAGTCTCGCCCGTGTGCGCGCCGAAGTTGTGCTCGCTCATGGTCTGCGCGCCGAGGCGGAGCGTGGAGCCTTCGATGGCTTTGGAGATGGCTTCCAGCGCGGTGAAGGGCGGGCAGACGACGATGTCCACTTCCTTCACGCTGGCCAGCTCGCGCTTCAAGCCGGCAACGAGGTCCAAGCCCTCGGCCACGGTTTTGTTCATCTTCCAGTTGCCGGCGATGATGAGTTTGCGTTCTTTGTCCACGGGAGAAGTTGGGAGTTGGGAGTTTAAAGTTGAGAGGCGGATTACTTATTCGTCAGCACAGCCACACCCGGCAGCTCCTTGCCTTCGAGGAACTCCAGGCTCGCGCCGCCGCCGGTGCTCATGAAGGTCACCTGGTCGCCGAGGCCGGCTTGGTTTAGCGCCTTCACGCTGTCGCCGCCGCCGATGATGGTCTTCGCGCCGTGCTGCTGCGTGGCGTCCACCACGGCGAGCGCGACGACATTCGTGCCTTCCGCAAAACGCTTATCCTCGAACATCCCCATCGGGCCGTTCCACAACACGGTCTTCGCACCATTCACAACCGCCGCATAACGCGCCGCCGTCGCGGGGCCGATGTCGAAGCCCTCGTCGGCGTCCGCGATGTCCGCGTCGGCGTTCACGCGCGGGTTGGTGAACTCGAAGACGGGGCGGCCCTTCTTGTTGACCTTGCCGGTGTCCACGGGCGTCGCGACGACGTTGTCGGTGGGCAGGAGGAACTTCACCCCGCGGTCGGCAGCCTTGGCCAAAGCGCGGACGGCGGTGCGGGTGGCGTCGGGCTCGACGAGCGATTTGCCGACGCCGTAACCCATCGCGAGCTTGAAGGTGTAGGCCATCGCGCCGCCGATGAGAATCGTGTCCGCCTTCTCCAGCAGCCGGTCAATGACCCGGATCTTGTCCGAGACTTTCGCGCCGCCGAGGATGACGACGAAGGGCCGGGCCGGGGCTTCCAGCTCGTCGCCGAGGAACTTCAGTTCGCGTTCCATGAGCAACCCGGCAGCACACTGGCCACCACGCGCCGCAACCACACGCGCCACGCCCTCGGTGCTCGCGTGCGCCCGGTGGGCCGCACCGAACGCGTCGTTGACGTAGAGGTCCGCGACCTTGGCAAGCTGCTCCGCGAACGCGGGGTCATTCGCCTCTTCCTGGTCGTAGTAGCGGGTGTTCTCCAGCACGAGAATGTCGCCTTCCTTCAGCAGACCGGCGGTCTTCTCCACCTTCTCACCGATGCAGTCGTCCACGAAGGCGACGGGGCGGTTGATGAGGTCGGCGAGCTTGGCTGCGACGGGCCGCAGCGACATGGACGGCTCGCGCTTGCCCTTGGGCCGACCAAGGTGCGCGGCGAGGATGATGCGCGCGCCGCCGGCGATGAGCAGGTCGAGGGTGGGCAGCGTTTCCTTGATGCGGGTGGCGTCGTTAATGACCATCTGCCCGTCCTTTTCCTCCATCGGGACATTGTAGTCCACGCGCACAAAGACGCGCTTGTTACGCACATTCAGGTCACGGACGGTCAGCTTCGCCATAAAGAGACGCGGAGCATAGCCATCGGCA
>JAYTIO010000105.1:0-10029 GCA_043731805.1 Pedosphaera sp.
CCAAGTATCCTCCGGTGGAAAAGTGGGATGCAATAATCGCTTCAATTCATCGTGTCTTAGCTCGCGAGCGGACGGATTTCTTCGAAACTTGTGTTCAAATCTTGCAAGCAGAGCAGAACGCGCCTTGCAAGAACCGAACACTCACACCTCCGATTGAGCTAGGGATAATCGTTTACCAACTAAATTTAGGAACAGAGTTAATCGCTGCCAAACAGTATGTCCGCCCTGAGGATGGTCGGCGATTTGCGAACATGCTTTACGCAGACGCTCTCAAATACGGTTCCATAACGGAACGCGACCGGCTAGTGAAGCTCTATTGGCCAAGTGACGAGGGCAGTAAAAACATGGGTGGTGAAATCTTCTGTTTTTACGACGACTTGACTGTATTCCTCCAGGGTAACGCCAGAGTGGATATATTAGATGTAGCGGTTCTCACAGGACACACCGCTCCGCGCTTTTCATTGATGGCGAAATTCGCGGTTGCGAATGCGTTTGGAGATAAGGAAACAGTTGACCAGCTTAAACAAGCTGCGGAGAAGCTTTCCTCGTGATGAAACCCCAAACAGCCTTATTCGTCGACACCGGCAGTCTTTTGGGTGCTTTATAACGCCTCATCTCGCTTGACGCGGAAGCGGGCTGAAGCCCGCGCCCCGTCACTCGCTTGCACGAGCCTCAATAATCAGTGCTGACTCGGCCCTGCTCCGGGCCGGTCGCTGAGCTTAGGGTCATTAGGCCGCGATCTGCTTCCTTGGCGCGAAGTCCGCGCAGCGTTTCGAGCCGGGGAACATCTTGTGCGGGTTGCAGCGCTGCGCGGGGTCGAAGACGCGGCGGAGCATCTTCATCGCCTCCAGGTCGTCGGGCGTGAACTGCCGCGCCATCATGTCCGCCTTCTCCACGCCGATGCCGTGCTCGCCTGTCACGCTGCCGCCCAAGGCAACGCACTTCTCCAATATCTCCTCGCCCGCTTGCACGGCGCGGCGCACCTGGTCCGGCTCGCGCTCATCGTAGAGGATAAGCGGGTGGATGTTGCCGTCGCCGGCGTGGAAGACGTTCGGGATGCGCAGGCCGTGCTTCTCGCTCGTGGCGCGGATGAAGCGCATGATCTCCGGGAGCTTCGAGCGCGGGACGACGCCGTCCTGCGTGAGGAAGTTCGGGCTGAGGCGGCCAATCGCGCCGAACGCGCGCTTGCGGCACTTCCAAATCTCGGCGCGCTCGGCGTCGTCCTTCGCCACGCGGACCTCGCGGGATTTGTTCTTCCGGCAAATCTCGACCACGCGCGCGGTCTGCTCTTCCAAGCCGGCGGCCAGGCCGTCCAGTTCCACAATCAGCACCGCGCCCGCGTCCGTGGGGAAGCCGAAGTGATACGCGGCCTCGACGGCTTGCGTAATCATCTGGTCCATCATCTCCAGCGCCGCCGGCACCATGCCCGCGCTGATGATGTCGCTGACGGTCTGGCTCGCGTCGTCCACGGACTCGAAGATGCCGAGCAGGGTCTTGAAGGCTTGCGGCGCGCGCACGAGCCGCACCAGCACGCGCGTGGCGATGCCGAACATTCCCTCGCTGCCGATAAACGCGCCGCGCAGGTCATAGCCGGCCACATCCTCGCCACCGTCCGGCGTGGTGCCGAGCCAGACCACTTCGCCGTCGGGCAAGACGACTTCGCAGCCGAGGATGTGGTTGGTGGTGACGCCGTTCTTGAGCGTGTGCGGCCCGCCGGAGTTGGTGCCGACGTTGCCGCCGATGGTGCAGGCGGTCTGCGAGGAGGGATCGGGCGCGTAGAAGAGGCCGTGGGGCTTCGCGGCGTTCGTGACGTGAGCGTTCACCACGCCCGCCTCGACGAGCGCGCGGCGATTGCGCACGTCGAGGTCGAGGATGCGGTTCATCCGCGTGAGGGCAATCATCACGCCGCCGGTGCTGGCGAGGACGGTGCCGCTCAAGCTCGTGCCCGCGCCGCGTGGGATGATGGGCAGCTCGTGCCGCGCGCAGAGCTTTACGACGGCGGCGACTTCCTCGGTCGTGCGCGGCAGCACCACGACGCCGGGCAGGTGCTTCTCCAGCGTGTAGGCGTCGCACTCATAGACTAGCAGCTCGTGCCCGTGGGAGAGGACGTTCTCCATGCCGACGAGCGTGCGCAGCGCCGCGATGACGGAAGCGGGAACAATGACGGCGGAAGTGTGTTGCACGGGCGAAGTGTAGCGGGACGGGAGGGCGATGCAAAGGCAGGGTGGGACTCCGTTGAACCCCCTCTGGAGCGGAGCGAGGCGAGTGGAGCGAGCGTCTCCGAGCCTGACTATGCACCTGAGATGCTCGCTTCGTTCGCGCCTCCTGCGTCGGCAGATGGGGTTCGATGGAGTCTCACCTTACCAGTGCGCGGACTCGCCTCCTCGGCCCGGCCCTGCTACGCATCCGGTGAACATGGAACTGCGTGAACTTGCCGAGCGCGTGCTCTGCGCGACGACGCTGGAGGAGAAGCTCCAGTGCCCCGCCGTCGTCACGGACGAACATCCAGGTGCCGCGCTCGCTGCGCCGACAGTTCCTGGTCGCCCGCCAGAACTCGTCTTCAAACCCGCCGGCTCCAGCACGACGGAGTTCCCCGGCCTGCACCGGCTTGACAACGAACGTGAGCGCGGGCGGCTGCTGCACTTCTTCGCCAATCACGAGCTGCTCGCCACGGAGCTCATGGCGCTCGTGCTGTTGCGCTTTCCCGATGCTCCCACCGCCTTCCGTCGCGGCGTGCTCCAGACCTTGCGCGATGAGCAAGAGCACACGCGGCTCTACCTCGCGCGCATGAAGGCGTGTGGCATCGCGTTCGGCGAGCTGCCGGTGAGCGGCTACTTCTGGCGTGCGGTGTCCGGCATGGGCAGCCCGATGGATTACGTCGCGGGCCTGAGCTTGACCTTCGAGCAGGCGAACCTCGACTTCGCTTGCTACTTCGCGCGCGGCTTCGCGGCGGTGGGCGACGCCGAGACTGCGAAGCTGCTCGACCGAATCTATCGCGACGAGATTGGCCACGTGGCTTACGGGCTGAAGTGGTTTCGCCGCTGGAAGCAAGCGGGGCAGAGCGACTGGGACGCGTTCTGCCAGGAGTTGAAGTTTCCCCTCTCGCCGCAGCGGGCGAAGGGCGTGTCACTGAACGTCGAAGGCCGACGGGCAGCGGGCTTCGACGCGACGTTCATCGCGGAGTTGGACGTGTTTGCGCAGTCGAAGGGGCGCACGCCGAGCGTGTTCGTCTTCAATCCGTTTGCGGAAGCCCGCATCGCGCATGGCAAGGCTTTCACGCCGGTGAAGCATCAGGCGCAACTCGCGCGCGACCTCGCGGCGCTGCCGATGTTCCTCTGTCGGCAAGACGACCTCGTGCTCGTGGAGGAGCGGCCGGCGGTGGAGTTCCTGAGCGTCATCAAGCAGGCGGGCTTTCCGCTGCCGGAGTTTGTGGAGGTAGGGCGCGGTGTCCTCACCGCGCCGCTGGAGCGCACGGATGCAGAACGGCGCGCTGGGGACAGACGCGCCCTACCTGTGCTCGCGCAGCGCAAGCTGGGCCGGCTGCGTCCGTGGGCATGGGGGCCGGACAGCGTGGAGTTACTCGCGCCGCTCTTTGGGAGCCTCAATGGCGAAGCGCGCACGGGGGAATCTTCCTTCAACGAACGCATCGCGCTGCTCTACTCGAAGGCGTGGAGCGCGGAGTTCTTGCGAAGGCTCTTGGAGACAGACGGTAGGGCGGGCTGTCTTCAGCCCGCCGCCCGGCGCAATGAGGACACCGCGCCCTACCTCTGCACCCCGGATGAAGTCGGCACCGCTGTGGACACGCTCGACGCTGCCCTCACCACCATTGCCGCCATCCGGGCGCGTGGGCATCACCGCGTCGTGGCGAAGCAGGCCTTCGGTCTCGCAGGGCACAACGCCTTGCGGCTGTGGGAGCCAGAGCTGCTGGAGCCGCAGCGACGGTGGCTGGAGAAGTCGTTGGAGGGCGGACGGCAACTCGTCATCGAGCCGTGGCTGGAGCGCAGCGTGGACTTCTCCGTGCAGTTGGAAATGGGCGCGGACGGGCTACAACTCGTCGGCTACACCGGCTTGCAGACGGATGCCAAGGGACAGTTCGTCGCCAACACCGCCGCGCCGCAGCACGGGCGCTCGCTGCCGGCGGCCGTGCTGGCGTGCTTCCGCGACACGCCCGGTGCGCCGGCGGCGCTGCACGCGCTGTTTGCCGACTTGCTTCGCAGGCTGGCGGAGGAACTCACGGCGGCGGGCCATCGCGGGCCGGTGGGCGTGGATGCCTGCGTGTATCGCGACCGCGACGGGCGCGCGCGCCTCAAGCCCATCGTCGAAATCAACCCGCGTTACACGATGGGGCGGCTGACGCTGGAACTGATGAAGCGCACGGCACCCGGGGCGCACGGCACCTTCCGCCTTGTCAACGCGGCGGGCTTGCGAGCGGAAGGCGTGGCGGACTTCCCGAGCTACGCCCGACAGCTCGGCGAGCAGTTCCCGCTGCGCTTGGCAGGCGAACCAATTCCCCGAATCCGCAGCGGTGCGCTGTGCTTGAATGACCCGGCCCAGGCGCGAGCGGTGCTCGCCATCTTCCAAGTAGGAGACGACGTGAGGAGCCTCTAGCTATGCTGCGGGAAGAAGTCGGAGACGCCTAACGTCGTCTCCTACGGCACAAAATCTCCGCTCGGCTCCCGCCGCCTCCTTTGCCACACTTCGCCCATGCGCCATGCACCGATTGACTCGAAGTTGTTTGTCCAAAACCGCGAGCGGCTGAAGCAGCTCCTGCCGCCCAAGTCCCTCGCCATCGTCAACGCCAACGACGTGCTGCCCACCAACGCCGACGGCTCGCTGGTAATGCACCCCAACTCCGACCTGTTCTACCTCACCGGCATCGAGCAGGAGGAGAGCATCCTGCTCCTGGCGCCGGACGCCTTTGACCCGAAGCACCGGGAAATTCTCTTCGTCCGCGAGCCGAGCGAGCACCTGAAAATCTGGGAGGGCCACAAGCACACGAAGGACGCGGCCACCAAAATCTCCGGCATCCAGCAGGTCAAGTGGCTCACCGAGTTCCCCGTCCTCTTCCGCCAGATCATGTGCGAGCTGGAGCACGTCTGGCTCAACTCCAACGAGCACAAGCGCGCCCACGTCGAGGTCGAGACGCGCGACGCCCGCTTCGCGCGCGAGTGCCAGGCGAAGTTCCCGCTGCACAGTTATCATCGGCTCGCGCGGCTCATGCACCCGTTGCGCGTGGTGAAGACCGAGGCAGAGATTGCGCTGCTCCAGCAGGCCGTGGACATTACCGCGAAGGGTTTTCAACGGCTGCTCAAGTTCGTGAAGCCCGGCGTGAACGAGTGCGAGGTCGAGGCCGAGCTGGCGCACGAGTTCATCCGCAGGCGCGCGAAGTTCGCCTACAACCCCATCATCGCCAGTGGCGCGAACGCCTGCGTGCTGCACTACAACCAGAACGACCAGCCGTGCAAGAAGGGCGAGCTGCTGCTGCTCGACGTGGCGGCGAGCTACGCCAATTACAACGCCGACCTCACGCGCACCATCCCGGTGAGCGGCAAGTTCACGCGGCGGCAGAAGGCGGTTTACAACGCCGTCCTCCGCGTCATGCGCGCCAGCATCAAAGGTGCGACAGTCGGCAAGCTGGCGCGCGACTGGCAGAAGGAATCGCAGTTGATGATGAACGAGGAACTGCTCGCGCTGGGCCTCATCACGACGGCCGACATCAAGAAGCAGACCGAGGACGAACTGGCCTGCCGGAAGTATTTCATGCACGGCCTGGGCCACCCGCTCGGGCTGGACGTGCATGACGTGGGCTTCACCACCGAGCCGTTCGCGCCCGGCTGGGTGCTGACGGTCGAGCCGGGCATTTACATTCCGAAGGAGAACTTCGCCGTGCGCTTGGAGAACGACATCGTGGTGATGGCGGACGGACCGGTGGACTTGATGGCGGGCACGCCGGTGGAGGCGGAGGAGATTGAAGCGCTGATGAACCGGTGAGGCGCGGCCGCCCGGCTCAAATCCCCAGGTTCGACAGCGTCGTGCAGATGCGGTTGACGATGTCCACTAGGCGCGGGTTGGACTCCTCGAAGCCTTCGACTGAGGCCCCGAGACCGTCGAGCGAGTGCTTCACGAGCGCAGGGTTCGGCTCGTCACGCATCGCCTCGTGGGCGGAGACTTGGGTGAAGCCGGCGATGCTCTGGGCCTCCTCGGCATGCGTCTTGGACAGCTCGGCGACCTCGGACTTGAGGGTGCCCAACAGGGTGAGCAGCTCGGCCTTTGAGTCGTCCCGCACGCCGGATTGCCCGAGGCGCGCTTCAATCTTGGAGATGGTGTCTTGAATCATGGTGCCGATGTGTTGCGGTCAAGGTAGCGCGCGGGGAGCGGAAACAAAGGATGGAATTGGATCATCAAGCTTGGAGCGCGCCTTCCCCCTTCCTCGGAGGAGGGGAGAAGGTGGCCGCAGGCCGGATGAGGGGTGGGGCCACCCACGCCGACGAACGTAACCCCTCACCCCGGCCCTCTCCCCTCATCCGATGAAGGGAGAGGGAGCCAGCGCGCGTCGTGGTCCCCACGCCATTGCAGAGAGTGTGCTTCTGAAATGCCATGGGCCATCGCAGCGGTGCCGGCGTTCGTGGCTGGGTGCGGCTGGGACAGCCGCGCTTCCACTACTGCATCGGCAGCAGCAGCTCCACGCGCTTCTCGCCGCGCAGGACGGTGGCTTTGAGTTGGTCGCCGGGCTTGGTGTGCTGGAGGAGCTGGCCGATGAGTTCGCCTTCGGTGAGGCGCGTGGCTTGGCCGTTGAGTTCCACGAGCACGTCGTCTTTCTGGAAGCCTGAGTTCTTCGCGGCGGCGTGTTTGCCGTATTGGCCGAGGCCTTTCACGAACAAGCCCAGCGTGTCCTTGGCGAGGCCGCGCGTGGTCCGTTCTTCGTCCGTGAGGTCCACGAGGATCATGCCGCCGGTGGCCATGCCGCGCATGGGCCAGGTGCCGACGCGACGGGAGATGTCGGACTTCGCCCGCCAGCCGACGGGGAGGTTCAGCGCGAGCTTCAGTTCATCGCCGGCGCGTCTGACTCTGGCCGGGAGCGGGCCGCTTTCGCCGGCACGGTGCAAGGCCCAGGCGAAGTCGGCGATGGAGAGGAGGAGTTGGCCGCCGAGTTGGACGAAGTCGTCGCCGGCTTGCACGCCGGCTTGCGCGGCGAGGGAGCCGGGCACGACGCTCTTCACCTTCGCAAGCTGGTCCGGCTCCAGCGTGAGGCCGATGGTCTCGGGCATGGGCATGGGGTAGATGAGGTCGGTGGGCAGGGGTTTGCCTTGGTCGCGATAGAAGGAGCGGTAGGCGTCGCCAATCTGATGGCAGTGGACGCAACTGGTGAGGACTTTGCCGTCCCAGTCGAGGTCGCGTTTGTATTTGCCGGCGAGGAGGGGGATTTCAATCGGCGTGGCGAAGGGCGTGGGGACGCCTTGTTTGCCGGCGAGCGCGGCTTGGTTCACGGGATACGCGGTGTGGATGGCGAGCGCGGCTGCGAGCGAGCGCTGGTAGCCGAGGGTGGTTTTTTCCGCCGGGTCTTTCTGGTGGGACCACGAGCCGTAGCGGCCGTAGAGCGTGCCGTCGGCGTTGAAGAAGAGTGTGGAGAAGGAGAGGTCGTAGTCGAACTGGAACTTCGCCAACTCGATGGCGTTGGCGTTGATGAGGCGCACGCAGACGAACTGGTCGAGGAGCGGCGTGAGGTTCGTGGCGGTGAGCACGCTGGCATCCAGGCCCATGCAGGCGTGGCAGGGGACGCAGCGCAACACGATGAGGAGCGGCTTGCCCGTGCGCTTGGCCTCGGTGAAGCCTGTCTGCCAGTCGTTGTAAATCCAGCGGGTGTCGCTTTGCAGTTCGGCTTTGTCTTTGCGGAGGGCACCTTCGCGGTCCTTGACGGTTTCGGCGAAGGCGGTGGTGAGGAGCGCGCTGGTGAGGAGCGGGAGGAGGAAGCGCAGTAGTTTCATGGTCGGGGTCTGGACGCGGGGACGGGGGAATTCCTTCGTGCTAACCGAGTCCACCTCCTCAGCTCGGCGGCGGCTCCCGGAGTGAATTCATCACTTGACCTTGGTGGCTGGCTTCGGCTCCACCTTCAGCAGCTTGAATTGCCCCGCGACCTCGTCGAGCAGCACGGTGAGGATGCGGCGGAAGTTGCGCTGCTCGGCGTGCAGCATCCAGCCGAGCCAGACGGGCACGAGCCAGATGGCGTGCAGCCAGGGAAAATATTGGCCGACCGTCGCGGAAATCATCAGCACCAAGCCGACGGCGCACCAGAACATCACCTTGGCGAACAGACTGCGGTCCGTGGTCATGCGGCAACAGAACATCTGCTTGCCGCCGTGGTGAAACTCGGCGGCGGTGATGAGTTGCAGGCGACACCAGCGGCTGCCGTAGATTTCCACGTCGAACTCGCTCCAGCCGTTGTCGCTCTTGTTCTGCCAGCCCTGCCGGTCCAGCTCGCGGAGAATCGCGCCGAGGAAATCCATGCGGTCCACCGGCGTGTCCGCCCAGTAGCCGACCGTGCCGAAGCTTTGCTTGGTGCGCTTGAGGGAAAGTGTGTCGAGCGTCTCGTGCGCGGCGAGCGGGGTCTGGCGGAGCAGCAGACGCTCGGAGTAGCGCGCCCAGCCGCGCCAGATGGGTTGCAGAAAGAAGAGCAGGGCCACGAGCGGGCGCGACCAGCGGACGCGCTTGGCCGACGGGATGTCCGCCTGTGCTCCGGCGACCACGCACAAGATGAGCGATGCCAGCGCGCTGGCGATGCCCAGCGGCAGCAGCAGCGGGAACTTCACGCCCGCGAACGCCACGCCGAGCGTCAGCAACGGCAACGTGACCAGCACATGCCATTCGAGACTCGTCATCAGCATCAGGAACATCGAGGGCGACGGCGCGTAGATGGACTGGAAAAAGGCACTGCCGAAGACGCCGTGGTAAATGATGGGCGAGCGCGTCACGACGCCAATCTTCGCCGCCGTGTAGATGCGCCCGTGCCAGATGCTGCTGCCGATGTCGTTGAAGTATTCGGGGTGCTTGCGCACGAGCAAGGCCTCGGCCTCGCCGTAGCCGCGTTGCTGTTTGAGGTAGGCCTGCACGGTCGCGCGGCGGTAATGCCAAACGAAGCCGGACGGGCTGAACCCAATCTTGTAGCCGCGCTGTTGCAGCCGCCAGCACACGTCCACGTCGTCGCCGGCCTTGCGGTAAATCGCGTCGAAACCGCCAATCTCGTCGAGCGCCCATTTGTAGAACGCCATGTTGCAGCCGGGGATGTGCTCGGCCAGGCGGTCGGTGAGCATCACGTGCGCGGGGCCGCCGGGCGAGGCCATCACAGCGGTGGGAATCCAGCCGTCCTCGGGTGGCAGGAAGTTGTGGCCGCCGATGCCGGTGAAATCGCTCCGCAGCAAATCCCCGACGAGGTAGTGGAGCCAGTCTTCGTCCGCGCGGCAATCGGAGTCGGTGAACGCCACGATCTCCCCGGTTGCGGCAGCGATGCCGGTGTTGCGCGCGACGGACAGGCCGAGGTTGACCTGCCGGATGATGCGCTTGGAACCCGTTTTTAGTTCTGAGTTTGGAGTTTGGAGTTGGGCGGGCGCGAGGACGGGGTTGGTGGAAGGGACGTTATCTCCCTCACCCCGGCCCTCTCCCGCTGGGAGAGGGAGAGACGCAGTCAGCGTTGGGCTAGCAGTGGCGCGCTCGACAGCGCGACGCGCGGTCGGAGTGGTCCCCTCTCCCAGCGGGAGAGGGCTAGGGTGAGGGAGAACGGCAGCTCCACCCGGAGTGGCACCGTTCGCCGACGCTCTTCGGTCCTCACAGTCCATCCGGTAGCTCGCGGCAATCTGCGCCGTGTCATCCGTCGAGCCGTCGTCCACGAGGATAACTTCGTAATTGGGATAGTTCAGCCGTTCGAGCGAACTGAGACACGCAGGCAAGGTCTTCCCGCCATTGTAGCTCGCCACGACCACACTCACCTTCGGGTAACGCGGCAGTGCGAAGTGCGGCGCGGTCTTGAACGCGGCC
>JAYTIO010000106.1:0-7101 GCA_043731805.1 Pedosphaera sp.
GCACTGGATTTGGAACTACGGCAACGGCGACCTCGGCAACCAGGGCATCCACCAGATGGACATCGCCCGCTGGTTCAGCGGCGAGATGGAACTCAGCCCCCGCGTGTGGAGCGTCGGCGGCCGCCTCGGCTACGTGGACGACGGCGAGACCCCGAACACGCAGATCGTCTATCACGACTACGCCAAGGCCCCGCTCATCTTCGAGGTGCGCGGCCTGCCCTCGAAGGCCGGCGCGAAGAACATGGACAGCTTCATGGGTTCCACCGTCGGCGTGGTCATCCACTGCGAAGGCGGCTACGTCACCGTGCCCAACTACAACGGCGCGACGGCCCACGACAAGGACGGCAAGGAGATCAAGAAGTGGAACGGCTCGGTGGATCACTTCGCCAACTTCGTCGAGGCCGTCCGCAGCCGGAAGACCGAGGACTTGCACGCCGACATCCTCGAAGGCCACCTCAGCAGCGCGCTCTGCCACACCGGCAACATCTCCTACCGCCTCGGCCAGCAGGCGAACCCCGACGCCATCAAGGAGCAGATCAAGGGCGACCGCGAAGCCAGCGCGACCTTCGAGCGCATGGTCGAGCACCTCAAAGCCAACGACGTGGACGTGCTGAAAAACCAAGTCACCATCGGCCCCGTGCTCAAGATGGACCCGAAGATCGAGAAGTTCATCGGCCACGCCGACGCGGACAAGCAGCTCACGCGCGAGTATCGCAAGCCCTACGTCGTCCCGGCCATCGCCTGACGCGCACGACTCCCAGACTCCCCAAGGGCCGGCGGCAACGCCGGCCCTTTTGGTTGCCCGCCTGGGAGCGCGGCTAGTCCCTTTCCGCAGCGGCCCCGCCGCGAGCGCCGCCGCTGCGAGCCGGGACGGCTCACGTTCCGGGGGTGGAGCGCAAACTGCGCCCTGCCGCCGCCGCCCCCGGAAAGACCACTCGCCGCCCCCCAGCCGGGATGGTATCTGTGCCCCATGAACCGCACCCTCCGCCTGCGCCTCTGCCTCGCGTTGCTCGCGTTGGGCTGGGCGCTCGCCCCGGCGCGGGCGGCGGACAAGCTGGTCTGGCGCGGTGGCGGCGAGCGCGTGGACGCGGACATTGACGGCTGGTCGCTGCCGCAACTGCTCGAGCACCTCGCCGAGGCCACGGGCTGGCAGGTCTTCGTCCAGCCGGACACGCGGCTCAAGCAGCCGGTGGTCGTGCGGTTCAGCCACCTCACCGCAGGGGATGCGCTGGGCCGGCTGCTGGGCGAACTCAGCTTCGCCGTGCTGCCGCAGGCCCATGCCCCGGCCAAGCTCTTCGTCTTCCGCACGTCCGTCAGTGACGCCACTGAGCCGGTGCGCCCACGCGAAGCGGCCAAGGCCAAGGCCAAACCCATCGCCGATGAACTCATCCTGCTGCGCAAGCCCGGCAGCAAGGCCAGCGCGGACGAGCTGGCCAAGCGGCTCGGGGCGAAAGTCACCGGGCGCGTGGACCAGTTCGGCGCTTACCGGCTGAAGTTCGCGGACGCGGACGCCGCGCGACAGGCTGCCGCCGCGCTGGACGGGAGCGCCGACTTCGACGTGGACTACAATCACGCCATCCCGCGTCCGGGAGCGGCCGAGCTGCTGGCCGCCAGTTCCGCTCCGACGCTGAATCTCAAGCCCGACGCGAGCGCGCCAGCAGGGCAGTTGCGCGTCGGCCTGATTGACGCGGCGGTGCAGAAGAATTCGCCGTTCAGCGAGTTGCTCCTTCCCGGCGTCTCCGTGGCCGGCGAGGCGACGCCCGGCACCACCAGCCCCACGCACGGCACCGCGATGTTCGAGACGCTCCTGCGCGGCCTCGCGACCACCCAGGAATCGGGCGCGACGACCTCCGTGCGCGTGTTGCCCGTGGACGTGTATGGCAACGCGGAGAGCACGAGCACGTTCAACGTGGCGCAGGGCATCGTCGAGGCGCTGAACGCGGGCGCGACGGTCATCAACCTCAGCCTCGCCAGCGCGGGTGACAGCCAGTTGCTTCACAACGTCATCATCAAGGGAGCCGAGCGCGGCGTGCTCTTCATCGCAGCGGCGGGCAACGAGCCAACCACGCTGCCCAATTATCCGGCCGCTTATCCCGAGGTGCTCGCGGTGACGGCGGGGGGGAAATCCGGCCTCGCCAGCTACGCGAACCGCGGCGACTTCGTGGACGTGGCCGCGCCGGGTTCGAGCATCATCTACTTCGGCGGCAAGGCTTACATGGTCAGCGGCACTTCGGCCTCGACGGCATTTGTCTCCGGCCTCGCAGCGGGGATGAAGTCGAGCACCGGCGCTTCCGCAGCCGCCGTGACCGCCAAGCTCAAGGAAGTGCTCGTCGTGCCGAAGCCGAACGGGAATTAACCCGGAGCAAAAAAAGTTTAACTCCGCGTCCGCGTCAGTCGCACGCTCACATGCCTCGCTTCGGGGATGATGAACTTCTTCACCTCGACCGTGACCGCCTCCGCGCAAAAGTCCGCCAGCACCAGCGCCGCGATATCCGCCGCGAGTTTCTCAATCAACTTCCAGCTCCGGCCCTCGCCGAAACTCAGCAGGCGGCGCGACACGGCGTAGTAGTCAATCGTCTCGCGCAGATCGTCGCTCGCGGCGGCGCGGGTGAAGTCGCGCTGCATCTCGACGGTGAGCAGCAACCGCTGCGGTTGCGCGCGCTCCGCGTCCGGCACGCCGACGTGGGAGTGAACTTCGAGGTCGCGGATGAGGATGCTGGCCATGTTCAAAAGTCCGGCGGATCGGTCGGCCCCAACCGGCTCCCCGTCCGGGCCCGCGCCGGGTGCGTTGAGGCCAACCGCGTCACGGTTGGCGCCAGCGGCACCACGGTCAGGGCCAACCGCACCACGGTCAGGCCCAGCGGCACCCGCGCTGGAGCCAGCGCGGGCCTCGCTGAGGCCGACGCCCGGCCCGCTGGAGCCGACGGCGTTCCGGTGGGGGCCGACGCGGGCTCCGCAGAGCCCAGCCAATCATTGGTTGGGGCCAACCAATCATTTTCTGGCTCCGTCCCAGGCCGGGCGCGTTCCACCCAAGGTGCGGTATGACAATGAGTTGCGCTTGAGACGGTGGCGAATATCGGGAGCCTGGCCGAAATCGGCCCCGGCCCGCTGATGAGAGCCGTTTTATGCTTCATGGGAGGCCGGTTAGCGGTCATGCGGCAGCGCCTCCAGCAGCACCCGCGTCGGTTGGTTCAGCTCCATCCCCATCGCCTCCGCCACCGTCACCCAGCGGAACTCCTCCGCCTCGTCGTTCAGCGTGACGGGCGGGGCGGAGCCGGCGGCGCGACAGGTGTAGTTGAGCAGGAGGAAGTGGGCGTCCCGGTAAAACTCTTTCGAGTGGATGCAGTCCTGCACCAGCACGAAGCGGATGTCGGTGATGTCGAGGTTCGTTTCCTCCTTTAGCTCGCGGCGGAGCGCGTCTTCGGAGCGTTCGCCCCACTTGATCTTGCCGCCGGGGATGCCCCAGAGATGCGACCACTTGCGCGTGCGGATCATGAGCGCGTGGCGGTCAGCATCGAAGATGAGGCCGCCGACGGTGGAGATGGGAAAGGAGGGGGAGTTGAGAGTTGAGAGTTGAGAGTTGAGCGACATTCCGTTGCGCGTCATCAAGTCGCGGAGTTCGCCGAGGTGCTCGACGATGAGGTCAGGGGCGGCGGCGCGGAGTTGCGGAAGTTTGTTGTAGCCCGTCAGCACGGCCACGGAATGGATGCCGCCGTGCTTCGCGGTCTCGATGTCGTGCGCCATGTCGCCGATGAAGACGGTGGCCTGCGGGTCGAGGCCGTTCTCGGCGAGGAGCTGCTGGATGACCTGCCGCTTGTCCCAGACGCCGGTGTAGGGCCGGTCAATGAACCGCCCGAAATCCGTGCGCGCGGCCTGGGTCTGCCAGTGGTCGGGATGCACCGTGCTCAGGAGGAACGTCCGCACGCCGCGCTCGCGGCAGAAGACGAGAAAGTCCCGCGCGTGTGGCAGCGGCTCGACGAGGTCCTGCACCTCGCGGAAGCGTTCGTGAAACCATTGCTCCAGTTGCGCCATCGGCACGCCGGGCAGGTGGCGGTCGTAGAAGGGCTGGAACGGCAGGCAGAACTCGGCGCGGAACTGGTCGAGCGAGAGCTCCGGTTTGCCGGCGGAGACGAAGACGTGGTTGGTGGCGCGCAGGACGGCGGGCAGGTCATCCACTAGCGTGCCCGACCAGTCGAAGATGATGTTCTGAATCATGCGCGCGGAGACTTTGCGGAGGCGGAGGCGGGATGCAATGGAATCCTCCCATCCGTAGGTGACGACGTGGGGAGCCTCTGACTTGGCTCCGAGTTCTGGGTTCCGAGTTGGAAGTGAGCCTCCGCACGTCGTCGCCTACGGGGCGAGCAGCTTCTCGAAGCCGACGAACGGGCCTTTGCGCATCGTCGCGGTGCCGGTGCGGCGGTAGCCGAGGCGCTCGTAAAGGGCGAGCGCGGCGGGGTTCGCGGTGAAGTAATCGAGGTGGATGGAGCGGAAGCCCTGCGCCTGGGCGCGCGACTCGGGGCTGCGATCGGCCCGGCAGCCCGCTGCGTCAGTTCGGTCCGTGAAATCCAGAGTGACGCTGTGCCATCGCTCTGAGGGCGTGGTCGCTGCGGCTGGCGCAGGGCCTCCGAACCTTGACGCTTTCAGCCGCGCGCCCCGCTTGCTAGCGTCCCGCCCATGCGAATCTTGACGGGCATCCAGCCTTCCGGCGCGTTGCACCTGGGCAATTACTTCGGCGCGATGCGCCCGGCCATCGAGCTGCAAACGCAGGGCGAGGCCTTCTACTTCATCGCGAACTATCACTCGATGACCTCGCTCACGGACGCGAAGCTCCGCCGCCAATACACGCTCGACGTGGCGCTGGACTTCCTCGCCTGCGGCCTCGACCCCGCGCGCTGCGTCTTCTGGGTGCAGTCGGACGTGCCCGAGGTCGCCGAGCTCGCGTGGCTCCTCTCCACCGTCACGCCGATGGGCCTGCTCGAGCGCTGCCACAGTTTCAAGGACAAGGTCGCCAAGCTCGGCGACGGCGAGATCGGCTCGGTGAACCACGGCCTCTTTGCCTATCCCGTGTTGATGGCGGCGGATATTTTGCTCTTCGACTCGAACGTCGTGCCCGTGGGCAAGGACCAGAAGCAACACCTCGAAGTCACGCGCGACATCGCCGGCAAGTTCAACCAGCTCTACGGCCAAACCTTCGTCATCCCCGAGCCGCGCATCCGCGAGGAAGGGGCCGCCGTCCCCGGCCTCGACGGCCAGAAGATGAGCAAGAGCTACGGCAACACCATCGAGCTCTTCGGCGAGGAAAAAGCCACGCGGAAGAAGATCATGGGCCTCGTCATGGACTCGCGCTCGCCCGCCGAGCCCAAGCCCGACGCGGACAAGAACCTCGCCGTCCAGCTCCTCAAACTCGTCGCGCCCGAGGACGTGGCGACGGACTTCGAGAGCCGTCTGCGCGCGGGCGGGCTGGGTTACGGTGACTTGAAGAAAGCCCTCTTCGAGCACTACTGGCAGCACTTCACCGCCGCCCGCGCCCGGCGCGCCGAACTCGCCGCGAACCAGGCTTACGTCCGCCAAGTCCTCCGCGACGGAGCCACTCGCGCCCGCGCCGTGGCGACGAAGGTCTTGGAGCGCGCGAAGGCGGCGAGCGGGTTGTAATGCGGAAAACCCACCGGCCACCGGGAGGGGAGGGGTTCCTCACCAGCCAAACATCACCAGCGCAATCAGCGCGAAGAGCGGCACGAGAATCGGCAGCGCGTAGTGGAGGAAGTAGGCGCCGAAGGACGGGGTCTTGACCTTCGCGGCGTCGGCGATGGCCTTGACCATGAAGTTCGGGCCGTTGCCGATGTAGGTCATCGCCCCGAAGAACACGGCACCGAGCGAGATGGCGAGGAGTTCGTTGCCATGCTGGGCGCTGAAGGCGAGCACGTCCGCTGGCTGGCTCAGGCTCAGTCCCTGCCGCCCCAGCGCGGCGGCGAGGAAGGCGAGGTAGGTCGGCGCGTTGTCCAGCACGCCGGAGAGCGCGCCGGTGCACCAGTAGAACTTCATCGGGCTGTTCAGGCCGAGCTGGGCGGCGTGGGTCTCGAGGTAGTCCAGCGCCGGCACCATCGTCGCGAAGATGCCCAGGAAGAGCCACGCGACTTCCTTCACCGGCGCGAAGGTGAAGTCGTTCGCCTCATGCACCGGCCTGGGCGTGGTGAAGTAGGAGCCGACGGCGGCGGCGACCATGAGCGCCTCGCTCAAGCCGGGCGGGTTCCGCAGGAAGACGGCGGCGAGGATGACGCCGAGGAAGGCGAGGTTGGGCAGGCCGTCAACCTTCCAAGTCTCGCGGGCCGTCTCCTTGTCGCGGATGGGTTTGGGCGCGCGGAGAAAGTTGCGGCGGTCGAAGCCGTAGAAGATGGCGATGAGGCCGAAGACTGCGGCGCACCACGCCGGCCAGCAATGTTCCAGCGGCCACCC
The DNA here is from genome assembly GCA_043731805.1 of Pedosphaera sp. Taxonomy (GTDB): domain Bacteria; phylum Verrucomicrobiota; class Verrucomicrobiia; order Limisphaerales; family SXTU01; genus SXTU01. The sequence continues at coordinate 6,454 of JAYTIO010000106.1, forward strand.
GAACGGCACGCCACGCAGGTAGCCGAGGAAGAGCGGCGGGTCGCCGATGGGCGTGAGGCAGCCGCCGACGTTGCTGACGATGAAAATGAAGAAGACGACGTGAAACGCGGTGATGCGATACTTGTTCATGCGAATCCACGGCCGGATGAGCAGCATGGACGCGCCCGTGGTGCCGATGAAATTCGCCAGCACCGCGCCGAGGAGCAGGAAGACGCAGTTCACGAACGGCGTGGCCTCGCCCTTCACGCGGATGTGGATGCCGCCGCTCACGACGAAGAGCGAGCCGATGAGGGCGATGAAGCTGACGTATTCGTGCGCGACGTGGAGCATCCGCGTCGGGGCGTGCAGCGCGAGGATATAGTAGAGCGTGGTGATGAGGCCGAGGCCGACCGCGACTTTCGGGTAATGCTGCTCCCACCAGTGCCGGTTGAGGAAGGGGCCGAGTGCAATCGCCGCCAGCAACAGTGCGAAGGGCAGCATCATGCCCGGATGCGGTTCAGGGGCCGCACCGACAGCGGCGAGCAACAGAGGAGCAGCGGTGAGCATCGCGGCGGATGATTCAGGAAGCCTGCCTGCCGGAGCAAGCGGCAATGCCACTGCGGGCAGCCAGTTTTACCAACCCAAAGACCGAAATGAATTCTTGCGTCC
>JAYTIO010000107.1:0-2122 GCA_043731805.1 Pedosphaera sp.
CACTTTGTCGGCAGGCAAGTGGCGAATCATTGGCAAATCAGCACGGGCCACCCCTGAAAATAGTCGAAAAGAGGGTCGAATCCGCCAAGTAGGGTTAGTCAATTCCGCCTCCGGATTAGTCTGTTCTGCGGCGGAGTGAGTCTGGTGCGGGGCTGTGTCAGCTAATTATCTCACCGCGTTAGTTGAATCTGCCCCGCTCTCAGCCAACTCCCGAACGCGGTGAGTCAATGCTGTTCCCCGGTTAGCTAACCCCGCCTCACGGCTAGCTAATCCCGGCGCACGGTCAGCTAACTCCGCGACGCGCAAGGGCATCGCCCGCCAGGGTCGGTCAATTCAGGTCCCGTCCGTCAAGCCTTGCCCGGCGCTTGCCGTCGCCCGGCCTTCTCGCACCGCAAGTCCGCCAGCGCCGGGTCGTTCTGCTTCGCGATGCCGCGCATCTTCTTCACCGCCGCCTTCAGGCTGTGCTGGCCGAAGATGCCCGTGCCGCTCACGAAGACATCCGCCCCGGCCTTCGCGCACTCACCCACCGTGTCGAAGGTGATGCCGCCATCCACCTCGATGCGGTAGTCGAGGCCGAGTTCACGTTTCCACGCGGCGGCCTGCTGAATCTTCGGCACACACTCATGGATGAAGGGCTGGCCGCCGAACCCCGGGTTCACCGTCATTACCAGCAGCAAGTCAATGTGGTCGAGGAAGGGCCGCACGTTCTCGATGGCCGTGGGCGGATTCACCGCGAGGCCGACCTTCTTGCCCAGCGACTTGATTTTCCAGAGTAGCCCCTCGACCCGGTCGCCCAGTTCGACGTGGACGATGATTTGGTCCGCGCCGGCCTTCACAAACGGCTCCAGGAGGATTTCCGGTTTCGAGCACATGAGATGCACGTCGAAGAAGCGCTTGGTCAGCGGGCGGAGCGCCTTCACCACCTGCGGACCGAAGGAGAGGTTCGGCACGAAATGCCCGTCCATGATGTCGAGGTGCAGCCACTCAGCCCCGGACCGGTCAAAGCGTTGGGTGTCCGCCGCGAAGCGTCCGAAATTGGCCGCCAGCAGCGACGGTGCGATAATCATGGGCGCGAGGCTAACGAGCGGGCGAAAGAGGGTCAACGCGCGCGCGGGCTCGGGTTCGCCACTCGCACATCGCCCATCTGGAATTCCCCCTCAGACTACCTCAGACTACCTCCGACACCGGGCCGAGGCTGTCGGCGAACTTCTCGGTGTTGACCTCCATCTTGTGGAGCATGGTGAGCAGGAGGTTCGTGAGGCGGGCGTTGCTGTTGATGGGGCGGCTGCACACGCCGTAGTGGCCGGCGGCGTTGGCGAGGTCGTATTGCTTCAGTATCGGCAGGTTGTAGTCAATGTGCTGGCCGTGCTTCAGGCCGAGGGATTTTCCGCCAGCGAGGATGGTCGGGAGGTTCGCGTTGCCGTGGCTGTGGCCGTAGGCCATGCCGCTGCCGAAGAGGACCATCGTGCGGTCGAGCAGGTTTTCCTCGCCGTCCTTCACCGCCTGCAACTGGTCGAGGAAGTAAGTGAACTGCTCGGTGATGAAAGCGTCGCTCTTGCTGAGGCGGGCCATTTGCTCGGGGTCGCCGTTGTGGTGCGATAGCTCGTGGCGTGTCTGCGGGATGCCGATTTCGGGAATCGCCAGGCCCTGGCTCTCGCTGCCGCTCATGTAGGTAATGACACGCGTCATGTCCGTGCGCAGCGCGAGGACCATGAGGTCATACATGGTGCGGTAGTAATCGCCGGCCTCGGTCTTGGAGACGTTGCGGGTGAGGTTCGCGGCGGTCTTCGTGTCCACGGTGGGCTTGGGGATGTTGAGCCAGGAGTCGAGGCGCTCGGTGCGGACTTCGACTTCGCGGACGGCCGTGAGGTATTCGTCGAGCTTGAGCCGGTCGTCGCCGCCGATGTTGCGACGGAGCTGCTTCGCGTCGTCGAGCACGAGGTCGAGCACGCTGTGGCGGCGGTTCAGGCGGCGACGTTGAACGTCCACGCCGCCCGGCTCTGCGCCGAAGAGGCGGGTGAAGACGGTCTTGGGATTGTCCTCCGCCGGCAGCGGCACGCCATCACGCGACCACGCGAGCGTGGTGGTGCCGCGCGAGATGGAGAGCTCAAGCGAGCTGAAG
>JAYTIO010000108.1:0-7696 GCA_043731805.1 Pedosphaera sp.
GCGGCTTCAGGAAGTCCCGGTCACCGACCAGCTCGGTGAGCATCCCGGCCACGTCCTGCGCCGGGACGGGGAGATACTTGCCCGTGGCCGTGGCGACGAGTTGGCCGTCAGCGGTGCGCAGTTCCGCCTTGGCCTCGAACAGCTTCTCCCGCCGATTCGCCACCAACTCGGCGACGGCCAGCAGCACCACATCCGGCTGCGCAGGCTGGTGGAAACGCACGGTCATCTCGGCGCAGTAGGCAAAGCGCCGCGTCGGCGCGGCCACGGCCCAGACCATGATTTCGTCGAGGACGGTGGCGAGGAGGCCACCGTGGGTGACGCCCTTGAAGCCGATGTGTTCGGCGCGCGGCGTGAAGCGCGTGTGGACGGTGCGCCCGTCGGTCTCGAAGCGGAGTTTCAGTCCGTGCGCGTTCGACTCGCCGCAGACGAAGCAGGAGTGCGTGTGCGGCAGAGGCGTCATGGGCGATGCGCCTTTCTACTTCAAGCCGAAGCCACGGAACACCACCTCCGTCACCGTCACGGCGAGGAAGACGGCGCTGATGACGGCGTTGAGGCGGAAGAAAGAGTTGTTCACCCAGTTCAGGCTGCGGCGGCGCGCGAGGAAGTGCTCGCAGACCAAGCAGCCGAGGATGAGCACCAGCCCGATGTAGTAGGCGAATCGAAAGCCCGCCAGCACGCCGAATAGGATCAACAGGAACCACATCGCCCCATGCGCCAACAAGGAGGCCCGCAGCGCGTTCTTCGGTCCCCACGCGACGACGAGCGAGTGTAGACCGTGCGCGCGGTCGAACTCGTAGTCTTGGATCGCGTAAATGATGTCGAAGCCGATGAGCCAGAACACCACGGCCAGTGCGAGGAGGAGGGGGAGAATGCCGGTCCAGCCCTGTTCCGCCACGAGTCGGCCCAGCGGCCCAGCGCCGGGCGGTGGCTGCGCCGTGGCGAACCCGAACTGCCCTTTCACCGCCAGCCAGGCCCCGACGGGTGCCAGCGCGAGCGCGAGGCCGAGCCAGACGTGTGTGTAGTCGGTGAAGCGCTTGGTCAGCGAGTAGAAGCAGATGAAAAACAGCGCGACGGGCGAGAGGTAGAAGCACAGCGGGTTCAGCAGCCACGCCGCGCCCACCAAGCCCGCGCCCGCGAGCAGCCAGAGCGCCCCGGCGCTGGCGAGGGAGATTTGCCCGGCGGGCAGGTGGCGGCTGGCCGTGCGCGGATTCTCGGCGTCGAACTTCCGGTCCACGATGCGGTTGAAGGCCATCGCACACGTGCGCGCGCAGACCATCGCCAGCAGAATGAGGCCGAAGGTGCGCCAACCGGGCCAGCCACGGTTCTCCCGCGCGGCCACGACCATCGCGGCGAGGGCGAAGGGCAGCGCGAAGACGGTGTGCGAGAGCTTCACGAACTCGGCCCACTTGCGGAGCGTTCCAAACATCGTGCGCAGCTTGCGAAACGCGGCGGGTGGTGTCACGCGTGCAGTAGGGTAGTGGGGCAGGCGTCCCGCCTGTCCCGTCTGCCAAGCGTCCCGCTTGGCGCTGCCCCATTTGCAAGCGAGCCGCCTGCCAGACTGCTGTAGCCGGTCCGGCTGCTCCATGATGGTTGTCGCCGAGTGGGTCAAAAAATCTTCTCCCCCGACTTACGCAGGCGTTGCACACTGCCGTCGAAACGCCGTCGCTGAATGAACCTGTGCCGCCTCTTTGTCTTTGCCGTCGCGAGTTGGACCGCTGTCGCCGCCGAACTGCCGCCTGCCGCCACGCGCCCGGTGGACTTCGCGCGTGACATTCAGCCGCTCTTCGCCCGGCATTGTTACGCCTGCCACGGCCCCGAGAAGCAGAAGGGCCAGCTCCGCCTCGACCGGAAGGCCGACGCGCTCAAGGGCGGCGACTCACACGCACCGGACATCCTCCCCGGCCAGAGCGCGGCGAGTCCGCTCATCCGTTTCGTCGCCGGCATGGACAAGGACTTGGTGATGCCGCCAAAAGGCGAACGGCTCTCTACCGAGCAAATCAGCCTGCTCCGCGCGTGGATTGACCAAGGGGCGAAGTGGCCGGAGGACGGCTCCGGTGCGGCCGCGAAGCATTGGGCGTGGTTGCCGGTGGTCCGCCCGGCAGTGCCAGAAATCGGAAATCGGAAATCGGAAATCGGAAATCCCATCGATGCGTTCCTTACTGCCAAGCTCGCTGAGAAGGGACTCGCGTTCTCCCCGCCCGCCGATGCGCGCACGCTCATCCGGCGGCTCTACTTCACCACCATCGGACTGCCGCCAACGCCGGAGGAAGTCGCGGCGTTCGAGCGCGAGTTCCAAATCGGCAATCGGCAATCGGCAATCGGCAATCTCGTTGACCGGCTCCTCGCCTCGCCGCACTTCGGCGAGCGCTGGGGCCGCCACTGGCTGGATGTGGTGCGCTTCGCGGAGAGCAACGGCTACGAGACCAACGGCACGCGCAAGAACGCGTGGCCTTACCGTGACTGGGTCATCCGTGCCTTCAACAGCGACATGCCTTACGACCGGTTCATCGCCGAGCAGCTCGCCGGCGACGCGTTCGGCGTGGACGAGGCGACGGGCTTCATCGTCGGCGGCTCGACGGACATCGTGAAGTCGCCCGACCCGGTGCTCACGGCGAACCAACGCGCGGAGGACTTGAACGACTTTGCCGCCACGACCGCGAGCGCGTTCCTCGGCCTCACGCTCCACTGCGCGCGCTGCCACAACCACAAGTTCGACCCCATCGCGATGACGGATTACTACGCGGTGGTCGCGTGTTTCGCAGGCGTGCAGCACGGCGAACGTGCGGTGAAGCCGGCGAACTTCGCCGAGTTGACCGCGAAGGCCGACGTGTTGCGTGCGCAACTCGCGCTGGTCACGCGGCAGATGGAGCGCTTCGAGCCACGAGCGCAGGTGAGCACCAACTTGGCTGCGGGCCGTCGTCCGCCGGTCACGCGCGGCTTGAACCTCGAACGCTTCCCCGCTGTCGCTGCGAAGTTCCTGCGGTTCACCATCGCCGAGACGACGCAGCTCGAACCGTGCGTTGACGAGTTGGAGGTGTTCACCGCCGAGGCCACACCGCGCAACGTGGCGCTGGCCACCGCTGGCGCGAAGGCCACCGCCTCCAGCACGCTGCCGGGCTACGCGATTCACAAGCTGGAGCACGTCAACGACGGCCAATACGGCAACGAGCGGAGCTGGATTTCCAACGAGCGCGGCAAGGGCTGGGTGCAACTCGAGTTCGCGAAGGCCGAGATGATTGACCGCGTCGCGTGGAGCCGCGACCGCGACAACGTGCCGCGCTACAACGACCGCCTCGCCACGCGCTACCGCATCGAGGTCTCACGCGATGGCGTGGCGTGGCAGGCGGTGGCAAGCTCGGACGACCGGCTCGCGTTCAGCACGAAGGCCCCCGGCGGCGTGACCTACTCGGCGGAAGGCCTGCCTCCCGCCGACGCCGCGCAGCTCGCGGAACTGCTTGCCGCGCGCAAGAAGCTGGAGGCCGACATCACCGCTGCGAGCACGTTCCCAATGGTCTATGCCGGCCGGTTCGTGAAGCCCGGCGACACGTTCCGCATGCATCGCGGCGACCCGATGCAGCCGCGTGAGAAGGTTCCGCCCGGCGCGTTGGCCACGTTCGGACCGAAGCTTCCGCTGGCCGGGGACGCTCCCGATCAAGAGCGCCGCCTCGCACTCGCGAAGTGGCTTGGCTCACCGGAGCATCCGCTCACCGCGCGGGTCATCGTGAACCGGCTGTGGCATTACCACTTCGGCACCGGCCTCGTGGACACGCCGAGCGACTTCGGCCTGAACGGCGGGCGTCCGTCGCACCCGGAGTTGCTCGACTGGCTGGCGAGCGAGCTGGTGTCGAGCGGCTGGAAGTTGAAGCACGTTCACCGGTTGATTCTGACGAGTGAGGCGTTCAGACAAGTTTCGAGTTTAGAGTTCGGAGTTCCGGGTTCGGCCACCGGACGCCCAACTCAAAACTCAAAACTCAGAACTTGGACTCCGCCAACCGCTTCCTCTGGCACTTCCCCGCGCGCCGCCTCGAAGCCGAGCCGCTCCGCGACGCGATGCTCGCCGTCAGCGGCAAGCTGGACCGCACGATGGGCGGGCCGGGCTTCGACCTCTTCGAGGCGAACGGCAACTACGTGAAGGTTTACAACTCGCGCGCGGACTTCGGCCCTGCGGAGTTCCGCCGCATGGTCTATCAGTCAAAGCCGAGGACAGAGCTGGACAACACGTTCGGCGCGTTCGACTGCCCGGACGCGGGCCAGGTCTCGCCGAAACGCACGAGTAGCACGACGCCGTTGCAGGCGCTGAACTTGTTGAACAGCCCGTTCGCCGTGCAGCAGGCACAGTTCTTTGCTGAACGCGTCGAGCGTGAGGGGGGGCAGGGGACGGATGCTCAGGTGAAGCGCGCCTTTCAAGTCAGCTTCACCCGCGAGCCGGCAGCGGAGGAAGTTGCCGCGAGTGTGAAGCTGGTGCAAGCGCACGGTCTGCCCGCTCTGTGCCGCGCGCTCTTTAACGCGAACGAGTTCCTGACCGTCTTCTGAACCCGCCGATGAACCGCGCCTTAATCAGGGAAATGCTCCAGCACGCGCAGGCCGGGGATGGCCGAAAAGTGTTTGTCGCGCGTGAGCACCGCCCCGCCGGCTTTCATCGCGCAGACGGCGATGATGGCGTCGGTGAGTGGAATCTTGAAACCGCGTCGGTCGGTCTGCCAGAGCAGGTCCTCGGCAGCTTCCCAAATGTGGTTCGGTGTGGGGATGTAGAGCAGGCAGTCGAAGTAGCCGGCGAGTGCTGCACGGGATTTCGGCGTGCGCATCCCACGCAGGACTTCGCAGCGAATCACGCCGCAGGTGGCGAGGTCGTGGTTCTGCGCGTAAGGCGCGAACACCTGTGCCGGGTCGCGCCCCGCGCGCAGGTGTTCGATGTAGATGCAGGAATCAACGAGTATCACAGGCGCGGAAGGCTACTTCTTCTTACGCTTCAACTTGGAGTAATTGACGGGGCCGCTCGGCGGAGCCACCGGCGGCGGCGCTGCATCCGGCGTCTCCGCCAGACGCAGCGCCATGAGGTCGTAGCCCGGGTCCACGGCTTCGAGGAGTTCGGCTCTGCTCAAGCCGAGACCTTTCTTCCCGATTTCGGCGAGCCTGGCCTTCCTGTCCATCTCCTTGAGCGCGAGGTCCACGGCTTCGGTCTTGCTCGCGGCTCCGCTCCATCTCATCACTCTTTCGAGGATGCCTTCGTCAATGTGCATCGTCATCTTCATGGTCAGAGTATGGCATCTATGCCATACTCATTGCAAGCCCTATTTACAGGCTTTTATTTGGCATCAGCGTTTTCCTAATTAGCATGAATCAACCGACTTCAATACGACGCAGCGGCTTGGATCGGCGGGACTTTCTCAGCTTCGGAGGAATGGGTTTGGGCGGGGTTGCGCTGGCGACGTTGCTGGGGGAAGGTGGCCTGGTCGGTGCGGACAAGTCACCCATCCGTCCGGTGATAGACCCATCGCGGCCTTACGCACCGCGCCCGCCGCACTTCACGCCGAAGGCCAAGCGCGTGGTGATGGTCTTCTGCACGGGCGCGCTGAGCCATGTGGATACGTTCGACTTCAAGCCTGAGTTGGTGAAACGGCACGACACGCCGATGCCGGGGCAGGACAAGCTCGTCACGTTCCAAGGCGAGAACGGCAACCTCGTCAGGCCGCTGTGGGAGTTCCGCCCGCGCGGGCAGACGGGCAAGATGACGAGTGACCTGTTGCCGCGCCTCGGTGCGATGTCCGACGACCTCTGCTTCATCCACTCGATGACCGGCAAGTCGAACACCCACGGCCCCGCCGAGAGCCAGATGAGCACCGGGTTCATCCTCGATGGCTTCCCCAGCATGGGCGCGTGGGCGAGCTACGCGCTCGGCAGCGAGAGTCAGAATCTCCCGGCCTACGTCGCCATCCCCGACCCGCGCGGCGTGCCGCAAATCAGCACGCGACAATGGGCCCCGGGCTTCCTGCCCGCCGCGTATCAGGGCACCCCGTTCAACGCGGACAAACCCATCGCAAACCTCCAACGCCCCGCGTCCATCAGCGAGAATGCCGACGTGGCCACGCGGGACTTCGTGAAGTTCCTGAACGAGCGGCACCTCACACAACACCCCGGCGACAGCGAACTCTCCGCGCGCATTGCCAGCTACGAACTCGCGGCGCGGATGCAGTTGGGTGCCGCTGAAGTCAGCGACACGCGCGGTGAGAGCGCGGCGACGCTCGCCCTCTACGGCGTCAACGATGCGAACAAGACCAAAGCCGGCTTCGCGAAGAACTGCCTGCTCGCGCGGCGGCTCTTGGAACGCGGCGTCCGCTTCGTGCAACTCTTCAACGGGGCTTACGCGATGGGCGAGGGCGTCGGCAACTGGGACGGGCACAAGACCATTGCGAACCAGTATCCCGGCCACGCGAACATCCTCGACCAGCCCTGCGCCGCGTTGCTCCGCGACCTGAAATCACGCGGCCTGCTGGCGGACACGCTCGTCGCCTTCGTCACCGAGTTCGGGCGGATGCCGACGTTCCAGAAGGGCGCGAGCGGGCGCGACCACAACCCCAGCGGCTTCACCATCTGGCTGGCGGGTGCGGGCGTGAAGCCCGGTTTCAGCTACGGGGCGACGGACGAGTTTGGCCATCGGGCCGTCGAGAACGTCACGACGATTTACGACCTGCACGCGACGCTGCTGCACCTGCTCGGGCTCGACCATGAGCGCCTGAGCTTCTATCACAACGGCATCGAGCGCCGCCTCACGGACGTTCATGGTCATGTGATTGAGGGTGTGCTTGCCTGAGCGCAACGAGGTGGCGGAACCATGCCGGCACGATTGACACCAGCCCGCCCTCGCCGACAATCCTGCGCATGAGCAACGACATCATTTACCCGCGCAGCGCCCGCGAGACGATGGCTGGCTGGGCCTACCTGCCGCGCTTCGTGGATAAAGTCCGCCTGCACCTCGCGGGCCGACTCCACGCCGACTACCAGGAGAACTTTGCCCACAAAGGCTTCGACGCGAAGTGGCTGCTGACCGCCGGCCTGACCGCCGACCAGTTCATCGCCGTGGTGAAGGATACTTTGACTGATGGGCAAGTCTGCGACTGGGTGGCGAAGCATGTGCAGCGGTCCGCCGAGGAGAAAGCCACTTTCAACCAAGCCGTCCTGGACTACGGACGCGGCGCTGACCCCGCCTTGAAGGCCCGCCTCCAGATGCGCAAGGAGCAGTCCGGGCTTGGCCACCGCGACGACCTCCAGTGCTTCGTGGACTACATCGACGCGGACGAGCGGCGGATTTAACCCGAACTCCGCAGGTGGGCGCGAACTGATGCCGAGGTGCGCGGCCGCGACGGAACTCCCGGCCCCACTTGAAAACTTCGCCGGGCAGCCCGATTTCAGCGGTCGCCATCACCACCGGGGTGACGGTCTTCGGCCCCGTTGCCTGCGCCCGGTCGCCAGCAGCTCACAGGCAAGGTCCGCAGGTTCAACACCCGCTGCAGGTTGTAAACCACCGCGCTCAGGCTGCCCTCGTCTGCCACTTTCCCCAGCCCCTTTCTCTAAACCCGCACTCCGAATTGGAACGGCTGCTAACCCTACTTGGCGGATTCGACCCTCTTTTCGACTATTTTCAGGGGTGGCCCGTGCTGATTTGCCAATGATTCGCCACTTGCCTGCCGACAAAGTG
>JAYTIO010000109.1:0-4652 GCA_043731805.1 Pedosphaera sp.
CTCTTGGATGGGGCAGCGCTGCTGAAGCCGGGTGCTAATGGGAACTGAGGCACCGGTTGGGCGTTTGGAAGGTCCGGCGGCGCTCGGAGGACAGAGCGCCCTGCCTTTCTTCTCCCTTCCTCGGAGGAGGGGAGAAGGTGGCCGAAGGCCGGATGAGGGGTAGGGCCACCAACGCCGACGTGGAAACCCCTCACCCCGGCCCTCTCCCCTCATCCGATGAAGGGAGAGGGAGAAAAATGGCGTCGGAGTCCGCAAGTCCGTCTGGTTTCCTGCCTTTGTAAGTGGGTTTGCGCCAGCGTTGGCCGGAACACCCGGCTGAAGCCGGGTGCTAATGGGAACTGAGGCGCGGGAGAGGCGTCAGGGAATGCCGGCTTTGGTTGCCGCTTCGCGGTCAATGCGCCGCAGTGCGTTGGTAGCGGTTTCGCGCACCGTGGTGACGGGGTCATCCAAGAGCTTGACCAGTTCCGGCGTCGCGCTGATGGCGTTGGTGGTGAACTTTCCCAGCGCATCAGCCGCGCGCTGGCGCACACTACGGTCCGAATGGCTCAACTGGTCGGTCAAGAAAGGCACCGCAATCTCCGGCTGGCTGACAATTCGCGCCAAAGCTCGGCACACGAAGAAGCGTTCGGGCTGTCCACCGCTTCGCCCCCCTTTGACCAGGGCGGGAATGGCCGGTTCAGCCGTCGGCCCAATCCAGGAAATCGATTCGATGACAGAGCACCGGTCATCACTCGTTCGGCAGCGCGACAGGATGGCCAACAACTCCGGCAACGCGCTTTGAGCATGTGCCCCTAAAAGATGGAAGCCGTCACGCGCCATCCATTGTTTGAACGAGTCGTCTTTTACCACCGACCCGGCAAGACCTGTCCGCTGCGCGAAAGCATTCACCTGCCTCCGCCAGGGTTCTTCCGGCGCTTCAAGCAGTTGAAGCAAGAGCGGCAAGCCATTGGTGCCAATCTGCCGAATCGCGTCCGCGCACTCATCCCACACTTCGGTGTTGTTCCTGTTGTTATCCAACCGCTCCAGCCATTGGGTCAATGTCCGCCCGGCATATTCCGGCTCGCGCGGGCCTTTGGGCGCCCATGCCCAAGCCAAGAGGATACCCACCGCCACGATGACGAGCGCTGACTTGAGCCAGAACTTCGCCGGAGCGATGGGCTGCGAGGCGCTACGGCCTTGTTCGCCAGTGGACATCAGGGCTTGCCAGATTCTTCCTGCCTTCCTGCTTTCCTAATAAACCTCTTCCCCTCAGTGCATCTCCACGTCGCACGAGCCGATGCCTTTGCGGTAGTAGTTGAATTGCACGTTCGGGTGGTCGGCGAGGAGGGACATGGGGACGGCGCTGTCCACGATGCGGTTGGCAATCATGTAGGCGGTCAGGCGCTGGCCAAAGGGGTTGTCGTGACAGCCCGCGTGCCAGATGGAGACTTTCTCCGCGAGCCAGGTCTCCACCGGGCCGACGGTGATGGCTTGCTTCGGGACCAAGGTGACGTTGCCGCCGCCGCTGGTGCGCGCGTTCTGCGCGATGGTGACGGGGTGCAGGTCCACGACGCGCGTGGCGAGCTTGCGGTAATCGGCTGCGCTGGGGGGAGCGTCTTTGTATTTGCCCGTGCGGGGGAGCGGGTCGTTGAACGCCCAGTGTTTGATGTCGCCCTGGCCGCCTTGCATGACGCAGCAGCGGACGCCGGCGTTCCAAGTGGCGCGGTAGGCGCGGGTGTCGGCTTGGGGGAAGTGCATATTGGCATCGGGCATGGCCAACTTGCGGTCTATGCGGTTGAAACACATTTCCCGGTCGCACTTCTCGAAGGACAGCGGGTGCGTGACGGCGGCTTCCTGGCCGTCAATGACCCATTCGTCCATGCCCCAGAAGTGGGCGTCGTGCAACTTAAGGCCCAGCTCGTTGACGATGCGCGCGACGAGGGGTAACTGCTCCGTGGGGCCGATGGGACCGCAGATGCCGGCGGGGTTGTCGGGCGTGGCCTGCTTCCAGGCGTGGATGTATTCGAGGGCTTCGGCGCAGTAGAAGTCTTCGAGGGTGTCGTAGAAGACGACCTTGAAGCCGGGGCGGGAGAGCTTGAGGAGTTTCTCCGGCGTGAGGCGCGCGGCGGCTTGGAAGATGGCGGGGTCGAGGGTGGTGTAGTCCCACCAGGCGGGGGCGAGTGAGGAGAGGTTGCGTGGCACGGGGCGTTTGTAAGGGGAGGCAGGGCAGGGGGCAAGGCAGGAGTGTTCTGGGTGCTGGGTTTTGGGTTCTGAGCTGGGTGCGCAAGGGCGGGCGGTGAGGGAAGGGGCGGGGCGGACGGTGCACAGAACTCAGAACACCGCCCGGGATTCGATTTTCAAAACAAGCGAGCGCAGCGCCGCCGGTCCGGACTGGGGCGGCATTTGCCCGTTGTCAGCGGGGCGGGCGGGGGGTAGGAACTGCGTGCTGGTCCGCCCGATGAACATCTCAACCACGCCGAAGCAAAACGGAGTCAGGGGGCCGGGGGAGACCGCGCGCACTGGCTCCGACTGATTACTAATTACTAAACACTTCTTACTGCTTCGCTTGTGCCTTACTTCCTCAAACGCGCGCTCTTCCTCCTGCCGCTGCTGTTGCTGATTAGCTTGCTGGCGTTTGCCCTGCTCAAACTCGCGCCGGGCGGGCCGTTCGACAAGGAGCGCGCGCCTGCGACGGCGGAGATCAAGCGGGCCATCGAGGCGAAGTATCATCTGGACGAGCCGTGGTGGCAGCAATACGTGCGCTACGTCGGCGGGGTGCTGCACGGGGACTTCGGGCCGTCGTTCAAGTATCGCAATCACACGGTGACGGACATCATCGCGCAGGGCTTGCCGGTGTCGGTGGCGCTGGGCGGGCTGGCTTTCGCGCTGTCGCTGGGCGTGGGGATTCCGCTGGGCTTTTGGTCGGCGGCGAGACGTGGCGAGTGGGGGGATTACGCCGGGAGTTGCCTAGCGATCCTCGCCGTGTGTGTGCCGGCGCTGGTGGTGGGGCCGTTGCTGGTCATGGGACTGGCGATTCAGTGGCGGCTGCTGCCGGTGGCGCTTTGGACTTCCCCGGCGCACGTCATTCTCCCGACGCTGACGCTGGGACTTTACTTCTCCGGGCGCGTCGCGCGGCTGATGCGCGAGGGGATGCTGGCGACGTTGCACGAGCAGTTCATCACGACGGCGCGGGCGAAGGGGTTGGATGACACGACGGTGCTGCTGAAGCACGCGTTGCGCATCGCCATCCTGCCGGTGGTGTCTTACGCCGGGCCGTTGCTGGCGGATTTGCTCACGGGTTCGTTCATCGTGGAGAACTTGTTCCAGATTCCCGGGGTCGGGGTGTTCATGGTGAACAGTTCGCTTAACCGCGACTACCCGATGGTCATCGGCCTCGTGCTGCTCTACGCGGCGTTGCTGCTCGTGCTGAATCTGCTCGTGGATGTGGCTTATAGTTATCTGGACCGGAGGGTGAAGTATGAGTGAAGGGAACGGCGAATGCGGAATGCGGAATGCGGAATGCGGAATACCGGCTGCGGTCAGCGAGTCGCTCAGTCCGAATCAACGGGCGTGGCGGCGGTTCCGGAAGAACAAGTTTGCTTCAGCCTGCGGCATGCTGCTGGCGGGGTTGCTCGTTGTGATTCTGCTTTGGCCGGTGCTGTCGTCACCGAAGGTGGTGAAGGCGATACCGGGCTTTCTCGCCGCCGGCTTGCACGCGCCGAATGAACACTCTGCCGAACTCTTTGCGCCGCCGAGCGGCCAGCATTGGTTCGGCACGGACATCCACGGGCGAGACATTTTCAGCCGGGTGATTTACGGGGCGCGGGTGTCGCTGCTGGTCGGGGCGGTCGGCGCATGTGTGAGTCTCGTCATCGGGGTAATGTGGGGCGCGGCGGCGGGATATCTGGGCGGGCGCTGGGACAGTTGGCTGATGCGGGTGGTGGATGTGCTCTACTCGCTGCCGAGCATCATCTTCGTCATCGTGCTCATCACGACATTGCATGGCGCGCTGGACAAGTTGCAATCCGCCGGAAAGCTGACGGTGGCGATGCGCGACACGGCGAAGTTCGTCGGGCTGTTCGTGGGACTGGGCGCGGTGTCGTGGCTCACGATGGCGCGCATCGTGCGCGGGCAGGTGCTGACCTTGCGCACGCGGCAGTTCGTGGACGCGAGCCGGGCGCTGGGGGCGACCCACGCACAAATCCTCTGCCGCCACATCCTGCCGAACATCACGGGCATCATCATCGTGTATCTGATGCTGCTGGTGCCGGCCATCGTGCTCTATGAGTCGTTCCTGAGTTACCTCGGCCTTGGCATCCAGCCACCGCAGGCGAGCCTCGGCTCGCTCATCGCGGACGGCGCGGCGCAGATTAATCCCATCCGCATCTATTGGTGGCTGCTGGTCTTCCCGTGCTCGGTGCTGGTCAGCACGCTGCTGGCGCTGAACTTCTTCGGGGATGGCTTGCGCGAGGCCTTCGACCCGCGTGGGGACCGGTGAGGAGGGCGGGCTTTAGCCCGTTTCACCGCACGGAGTCCGAATGGGGTCGGGTCAGCACGACCGTGCGACAGCCTAACAGTTCATTGAAAAAGTCGCTGGCGGATTGAACGGCATGGAACGGCGTCAGTCTGAGACTGCATGCGTGGCCAAGTGAATCCCCAGTCCGATATGTTGT
>JAYTIO010000110.1:0-9248 GCA_043731805.1 Pedosphaera sp.
GTTGGCGCTGTCGCCACGGATGCCCTCGGGGGCCTCGGCAATGGTGAGGATGACGCTGGAGGGGAGTTCGACGGAGACTGCCTTGTCCTCGACGAAGACCATGGTGCAGCCGCCGTTCTCGACGAGGAAGTTCTTCACGTCGCCGACGAGTTCGGGGGAGAGGGTGACGGTTTCGTAGTTCTCGGGGTTGGTGAAGACGTAGTCGTTGCCGTCCTTGTAGCTGAACTCCATCTTGTGGGTCATCATGGGGACGACTTCGAGTTTCTCCCCGGAGGCGAAGCGTAGCTCGGAGGTCTTGCCGGTCTTGAGGCTGCGCATGCTGATCTGGACGAAGGCGCGGAGGTTGCCGGGGGTGCGGTGGGTGACTTCGAGGACGACGACGACGTCGCCGCCCTGTCGGATGGCCATGCCTTTACGGATCTCGGTTACGTTTGCCATAGAGTTTTTGGATGCGGACGCTACGCGCGGCGCTTTGGCCACAGCGGAGCTGGCAGGCTAGCTAAGGGAGGGGGCAATGCAAGCTTGGATTTGGGCAGGCGGTGGCCGCGCCCGATGCGCGGCTGGGGCGGAGAACTTCGCGGCTGGCCGGGGGCGTCGGGCCGAGCGGGGGGGGTGGGTTACGCCGGTGAATTGCCTTGGCGAGGGGCCGTCAGTTTGCCTTGAATCTGATTGGCCACGATGACTGCCTTATTTACCGCCCCGGCTCGCTGTTGCTCGCTGGCTATGCTCGCGCTGCTGGGCGTCAGCGCGGGGGCGGCGGAGGGGGAGGGGTTGTTCAAGGACCGGGTGTTGCCACTGCTGGTGAAGCACTGTCACGAGTGCCACAGTCACGCGGCGAAGAAGTCGAAGAACGGGCTGCTGCTGGATTCGGTGGCGGCCATCCTCGCGGGCGGCGAGGCGGGGCCGGCCATCGTGCCGGGGGCGCCGGAGCAGAGCTTGCTGGTCAAGGCGGTGCGCCACAGCAGCCCGGACTTGCAGATGCCGCCGCAGGGGAAGGCGCAGTTGTCCGAGGCGGAGATCGCCACGTTGGTGGAGTGGGTGGCAGGGGTCCAGCCGGGGCCGGCGACGGTGGGGCGGGTGGGGTTGGACTGGTGGTCGCTGAAGCCGCTGAGGCGGCCGGGAATTCCCAGTCCGCCGGATGCCGTGGTCAGTGGTCAGTCGGGGAAGGGCGGGTGGGCGGCGGCGGCGGCTCCGAGCCGGAACAGTGAACGCGGGCTACTGAAGAGTGCGGCGAACCCGATCGACGCGTTCATCGCGGCCCAGCTCCAGGCGCAAAAGCTCTCGCCGTCGCCGGAGACAGATGCGCGCACGCTGATCCGTCGGTTGCACTTCGATCTCATTGGTCTGCCGCCCTCACCCGAGGAGGTCGAGGCATTCGAGCGCGAGTCCCAAGGCGGCAAGCGGCAAGCGGCAATCGCAAATCTCACCGACAAGCTGCTCGCCTCCCCGCGCCACGGCGAGCGGTGGGCGCGCCACTGGCTGGACACGATTCACTTCGCGGACACGCATGGCTTCGAGCACGACCTCTTCCGGACGAACGCGTGGCGGTATCGTGACTACGTGATCAGTGCCTTCAACCGCGATGTGCCGTGGCCGCGCTTCATCCGCGAGCAACTCGCCGCCGATGTGTTTTACCCGGCGGAGCCACAGTTGGCGGCGGCCTTGGGTTTCCTCGGGGCTGGGCCGCTCGATACCAGCACGCAAAGCACGGCGCCGCGCACGTTCGACTACCTGGACCGCGATGACCTCGTGACGCAGACGATGTCCGCGTTCGCCAGCACGACGGCGCACTGCGCGCGGTGCCATGCGCATAAGTTCGACCCCATTCCGCAGGAGGATTACTACGCGCTGCAAGCGGTCTTCGCCGGGATCACGAAGAGTGACGTGTCGTTCGATGAAGCGGCTGAGACGGGAGTTGAGCGGCGGCATTGGCAAGGGCTCGTCGCTGCGGCGGAGGCGAAGAACGCCGGGGCGTTGCTCACGCCGGAGCACGAGGCGGTGGTCGCGCGGTGGGAGGCAGCGCACGGCCAGCGCGGCGGCACTGAGTGGCTGCCGCTCGCGCTCGACAGCTTGGTCTCCTCCGACGGCTCGACACTGAAGCGCGAGGCGGACGGCTCGGTGTCGGCGGGTGGCACGCGACCGGAGCGCGACACTTACACGGTCACGGCTACGACGGCGCTCACCAGCGTCACGGCGCTGCGGCTGGAAGTGCTACGCGATGAGCAGTTGCCGATGAAAGGGCCGGGGCGGCAGGACAACGGGAACTTGCACTTGAGCGAGGTGGAGGTGCGGCTGCTGGGGGCTGGCTCGACGAACGCGATGAGGTTGAAGGTGAAGCGTGCCACGGCGGACTTCGACCAAGCGGGCTGGACGATTCAGCAGGCGCTCGATGGCAACGAGAAGACGGCGTGGGGGATTCACCCGCGCGTGGGGGAGTCGCACTGGGCGGTGTTTGAGTTCGAGTCGCCGGTGACGCTGGCAGCGGGCGCGCGGCTCGTGGTGGCGCTGCGGCAACTGCACGGCGGGGGGCATCTCATCGGGCGCTTCCGGCTCTCCGCCACCGACTCGCCGAACGCGACTGCGGAGGCGGTTCCGCCCCTGGTCGCGGCGGGGTTGAAGCTGGGGCGCGCGCAACGGACAGCGGAGCAGCGGCTGGCCATCGCAGCGCACGCGTTGCGGCTGCACGCGCAGGCGGAGTTGGCGAAGTTGCCCGCGCCCGCGCAGGTCTTCGCGGTCAAGGCGGGCATGGAGCCGAAGCCGGTTCACGTCCTCAAGCGCGGGGACATCACGAAGCCCGGCCAGCGCGCGGAGCCGGGCGCGCTCTCCGCCCTTGCGGAGTTGCCCGCGCGCTTCGTCGGCACCCAGCGCGAGGCGGACCGCCGGGTCGCGCTCGCAGACTGGCTGGCGGACCCGCGCAACCCGCTCACCTGGCGCAGTGCGGCGAACCGTGTCTGGCACTTCCACTTCGGGCGCGGCCTGTGCGACACGCCGAGCGACTTCGGGCGGATGGGGAGCTTGCCGTCGCACCCGGAGCTGCTGGATTGGCTGGCGTGTGAGCTGCGGGACAGCGGCGGTTCGCTGAAGCATCTGCACCGGCTGATCGTGACGAGTGCGACTTATCGCCAAAGTAGTCAGTGGTTAGTAATGAGTAATCAGTCGGCGGCGCGCCGCCGACTCAGCACTCATTACTTGGCTCCAACTAAGCACGCCTCCGACCCAGCGGCGGCGGATGCCAACAACGCTTACCTGTGGCGCATGAACCGCTCGCGACTGGACGCCGAGTCCTTCCGGGACGCGGTGCTCGCCGTCTCCGGGCGGCTGGACCTCACGCTGGGTGGGCCGGGGACGCAGCACTTCCAGTTGAGCAAAGGCCCGCAGGCCACGCCGAAGGTGGATTACACGCCGTTCGATTGGGACAGTCCGGGCGCGGGGCGGCGGAGCATCTACCGCGTGGTGTGGCGTGGGATTGCGGACCCGTTCATGGAGGCGCTGGACTTCCCGGACGCGGCGCTGCTCCAACCCACGCGGCCCTTCTCGGCGTCGGCGTTGCAGGCGCTCACGCTGTTCAACAACGACTTCGTGCTGCGCCACAGTGAGCACTTCGCGGCGCGCGTGGAGCAGTTGGGAACGGACACGCCGGCGCGCGTGAAGGCGGCGGTGCGACTGGCCTACCAGCGTGCGGCGACGCCGGAGGAAGTGCGCGCGCTGGCGACTTACGCGGAGCAACACGGGCTGCCGGCGCTGGGCCGGGTTTTGTTCAACAGCAATGAGTTCTTGTTCATCAACTGACAGCGACGACGCATCGCATTCGCATGGAGCGCGGACGCCCACGTCCGCAGCCGCTGACACGGACGTGGGCGTCCGTGCTCCATTGCCGGGGCGCCGCGACTTCCTGTGGCGCATCGGCGGGGGCCTTGGCGGCTTGGCCTTGACGGACTTGTTCGCGCGCGAGGCGTCGGGGGAGGGCGCGTTCCAGCCGAGGCCGGAGTTCAACGGGGGGTTGCACCATCCGGCGAAGGTCAAGCGCGTCATCCAGCTCTTCATGACCGGCGGCGTGAGCCAGATGGATACTTACGATTACAAGCCGGCGCTGGCGAAGCTGCACGGGCAGAAGCTCGGGCCGACGGAGAAGCCCGAGGGGTTCACGGCCATGCCGGGCACGATGATGAAAAGCCCGTTCGAGTTCCGGCAGCACGGGCAGTCGGGCCGCTGGGTGAGCAGCGTCTTCCCGGAGCAGGCGAAGCTGGTGGACGAACTCGCCTTCCTCATGGCGATGACGAGCAAGACCAACGTCCACGGCCCCGGCACCTACATGATGAACAGCGGCCAGTTGCTGCCGGGCTTCCCGTGCCTCGGCGCGTGGGTCAGCTACGGGTTGGGCCGGCTCACGGACAACTTGCCGCAGTTCGTGGTGCTGCCGGATGCGCGCGGCCTGCCCTACAATCAGAACGGCACGTTCAGCGCCGGCTTCCTGCCCGCCGTGCATCAGGGAACCATCCTCAACGCGGGCGCGCCGGAGCTGGTGCCGGACTTGTTCGCCCGGGAGAAGTTTAAGTTCGCCTCGCGCGCCGCGGACCGCGACGGGCTGGCGTTGCTCGACCAGTTGAACCGTGCGCATGCCAAGACCAACGCCGGCGACTCGCGGCTGGACGCGCGCATCGCGAGCTACGAGCTGGCGGCGAAGATGCAGTTGAGCGCGCCGGAGGCCTTTGACTTGGGCAAAGAGACGGCAGCGACGCGGAAGGCTTACGGGCTGGAGAACAAAGTGACCGAGGACTTCGGGCGGCGTTGTCTGCTGGCGCGGCGGCTCATCGAGCGGGGGACGCGGTTCGTGCAGGTCTGGAGCGGGCCGCAGGGCGCGGTGAACAACTGGGACAACCACGGCAACATCCCGAACGAACTGCCGCCGATGGCCGCGAGCGTGGACCAGCCTATTGCCACGCTGCTGCGGGACTTGAAGTCACGCGGCCTGCTGGCGGACACGCTGGTCGTGTGGACCACGGAGTTTGGCCGCACGCCCTTCGCGCAAGGCAACGTGGGTCGCGACCACAACGGCGGGACGTTCGTGACGTGGCTGGCGGGCGCGGGCATCAAGCCCGGCGTGTCCGTCGGGCAGAGCGACGAATGGGGCTACCAAGCGGCGGAGGGGAAGACGTATTGCTACGACCTGCACGCGACGATCCTGCATCTGATGGGCATCGACCACGAGCGCCTGACCATCCGCCACAGCGGCCTGGACCGACGGCTGACGGATGTGCATGGGCAGGTGGTGGAGAGGATACTGGCTTGAGCCGGAACTTTGCTGCGTGGCCGATTTGGGTGGGCCACAGAGACGCGAGCAACAGACAGAAGCGCAAGCATGGATGGTGGCAGTCACGGTGAGTGCAAGTCGCCAGCGGGAGCGCAGAGGTGGAGCGCGGGCGGCACGGACTCACCGCGTCAATCCGAAGGTCGCTGTTCGCCACTGGCCGACGGGGTTTCTTCCGGCGCGGGCGCGGGCGGCGCGGCGGGCGGGGGCACGGGCTGCGGCTGTTCAAGGATGAACCACAGCTCCACTTTCTGCCGCGCCCACGGGGTCTTGCGCAGGAAGGTGAGGCTGGACTTCACCGAGGGGTCGAAGAGAAAGCAGCGGATGGGGATGCGCCGCGCCATCTCGGCCCAGCCGTGCCGCCGGACGAGCTGGTGGAGGATGTTTTCCAGCGTGATGCCGTGCAGCGGGTCGCGGGGATGGGAAGTCGGCGGGGGCATGGGGGAAACGGCAGAGCGGCTGGCTTTTGGCGGAGTCAGTTACGCGCCGGTGAGTTGTGCGAGTTCCGCCTTGGTCATGTCCTCGATCATCTGCTTGAAGGTGATGGTCGGTTCCCAGTTTAGGAGGCGGCGGGCCTTGGCGGGGTTGCCTTGCAGACGTTGCGGCTCGGCGGGACGCAGGAGGCGGTTGTCTTTGCGGACGTGCTGCCGCCAGTCGAGGTTCAGCGCGGCGAAGGCGGTCTCCGCGACATCCTGCACGCTGTGGAGCTTGCCGGTGGCGAAGACGTAATCCTCGGCGGTGGCGTGCTGGAGGGAGAGCCACATGCCGCGCACGTAGTCGGGGGCGTAGCCCCAGTCGCGTTTCGCGGCGGCGTCGCCCAGGAGCAGGTCCTTTTGCTGGCCGAGCTTGATGGCGGCGGCGGCGCGACAGATTTTGCGGGTCACGAAGTTCTCGCCCCGGCGCGGGGACTCGTGGTTGAACATGATGCCGTTGACAGCGAAGTGGCCGAAGGTCTTGCGGTAGATCGTGACCATGTGCGCGGCGAAGGCCTTGGCGCAGCCGTAGGGGTTCACCGGGGCGTAGGGGGTGCTCTCGTCCTGCGGCACTTGCGCAGGCTGGCCGAAGATTTCCGACGAGGCGGCGTGAAAGAAACGCGGCTTCTTCCGCATGTCCTGCACCATCTCCAGCAGGCGCAACGTGCCCATCGCCGTCATCTCGCAGGTGGATTCGGGGATCTCGAAGCTCAGGCCGACGTGCGACTGGCCGGCGAGGTGATACAGTTCGTCGAACTCCACGGCCATGAGCACGCGGCGCATGGTGGTGGGGTCGTCCAGGTCGGCGTAGTGGAGGAAGAGGCGCTGGCGGTAGATCTGGGGGTCGCGATAGAGGTGAACGAGGCGCGAGCGGTCCAAGGAGCTGGTGCGCCGCACCAGGCCGTGGACTTCGTAGCCCTTGGCGAGGAGCAACTCGGTGAGGTAGGAGCCGTCCTGGCCGGTGATGCCGGTGATGAGTGCGCGGGGCATGGCGAGTTGTGGTTGGGCCGTCGCAACTGCCGGGCGCACCCGGCGCGGCGCAGGCTATTGAGAAAGGTTCACCTTGCCAGCCAGTTGGTCCTGCAAGTCCTGCAAGTCGGCGTCCACCATCAGCTTCGCGAGTTCGGTGAACGTCACCTTCGGCACCCAGCCGAGCTGCTTGCGCGCCTTGCTCGGGTCGCCGATGAGCAGGTCCACCTCCGCCGGACGGTAGTAGCGCGGGTCAATCTCGACGTGCTTCTTCCAGTCCAACCCGGCGTGCCCGAAGGCGACTTCGAGAAACTCGCGCACCGAGTGGGTCTCGCCGGTGGCGATGACGTAGTCGTCCGGCTCGGGCTGCTGAAGCATGAGCCACATGGCCTCTACGTATTCCTTGGCGAAGCCCCAGTCGCGCTTGGAGTCAAGGTTGCCGAGGAACAACTTGTCTTGCCGGCCCAGCTTGATGGCCGCGACCGCGCGGGTGATCTTGCGCGTGACGAAGGTCTCGCCGCGCCGGGGCGACTCGTGGTTGAAGAGAATGCCGTTGCTCGCGTGCATCCCGTAGGACTCGCGGTAGTTCACCGTGATCCAGTAGGAGTAAACCTTCGCGCACGCATACGGGCTGCGCGGGTAGAAGGGCGTCGTCTCCGTCTGCGGGACTTCGAGCACCTTGCCATACATCTCAGAGGAGGAGGCCTGGTAGAACTTCGGCTTGATGCCGACTTCACGGATAGCTTCGAGCAGGCGGATGGTGCCGGTGCCGACGATGTCCGCCGTGTATTCCGGCGCGTCGAAGCTCACGCGGACGTGGCTTTGGGCGGCGAGGTTATAGACTTCGTCCGGCTGGATTTTGCCCACGAGCCGCGCGAGGCCGCTGGCGTCGCTGAGGTCGCCGTAGTGGAGGAAGAGTTTGTGCTTGGGCGCGTGCGGGTCGGTGTAGATGTGGTCGAGCCGGTGCGTGTTAAACGTGCTGGCGCGCCGGATAATGCCGTGGACCTCGTAACCTTTGGCGAGCAGCAACTCCGCGAGGTAGGAACCATCTTGACCTGTAACGCCAGTGACCAGCGCTGTTTTGGACATACTTAGTGCGCGGACGATGGGACAAGCCCGCGCGGCGTGGCAAGCAGAGAATCCCCCGGCGGCGGCGGGTGGCTCCCGGTCACCGCTGCACCCCGACTTGCGGGCAAAGCGCCTGTAGTTCGCACCCGGCGCAGTCGGGTTTACGCGCGTCGCAGCGCCGCCGACCGTGCCAGATAAGCCAGTGGCTGAACTGCGCCCACTGCGGCTGCGGCACCAGCTTCATCAAGTCCTGCTCGATGCGTTCGGGCGTCGTCGTCCGCGTCAGCCCGAGCCGCTGCGAGAGCCGCGAGACGTGCGTGTCCACGACCACGCCGACGTTGAGGCCGAACGCGTTTCCGAGCACCACGTTCGCCGTCTTGCGCCCTGCCCCGTCGAGCGCGGTGAGTTCGTCCATCGAGCGCGGCACCTCGCCGCCGTGGCGCTCGACGAGCTTTCGACAGCACGCCTGGATGTTCCTTGCCTTGTTCCGGTAAAAGCCCGTGCTCCGCACCGCCAGCTCCAAGTCCGCCAGCGGGGCCTCCGCGAACTCCCGCGCGCTGCCATACCGACGGAACAACTCCGCCGTGACCAGATTCACGCGCTTGTCCGTGCACTGCGCCGAGAGGATGGTCGCGACGAGCAACTCCAGCGGGTTCGCGTAATTCAGTTCGCAGTGCGCGTCGGGGTAAGTGCGTTGCAACGCCGCGATGACGGCGATCGCGCGTTCAGCCCGCGCGGCGGAAGTTTCTTTGGCCATGCCGGGCGCGACGCTAGCCGAACCGGCCAGCGTGGCAAAGTTCGCCGGCCAGCAACTTTTCTCCACGCGTAATCTTCCCGTAATCCACGCCTGCTATCGTCACCCGCAGTCAGCCGATGTCCCGCTGGCACCGACAAACAAACAAAATGAAACCCATCAAACAGTTCACCCTCGCCCTCCTCCTCGCCACCGCGCTGCCCGTGCTGGCCGCCGAGAAGAAGGAGGAAACCATCAAGCTCAAGGACGCGCCCGCCGCCGTTCAGGAAGCCGTCAAGAAGGCCGCCGGCACCACCAAGATCAAAAAGATTGAGAAGATCACCGACGGCGACAAGGTGACTTATGAAGCCGCCATTGAGAAAAACGGCAAGACTTTCGAAATCGAGTTCGCGGCGGACGGCAAACTCATTCTCACCGACGAAGAAGTGAAGCTCGCCGACTGCCCTGCGCCCGTGCAGGCCACCATCAAGGCGCAGGTCGGCAAGGGCAAAATCAACCTCATTGAGAAGGTCATCAAGGACGGAGTCACCTACTACGAGGCCGAAATCACCAAGGATGGTAAGGACTTCGAAATCTTCATCGCCCTTGACGGCAAGGTGATGGAAACCAAGGTCGCCACGCCCGAGAAGCCGGAAGCTCCCGCGAAGAAGTACGCGCCGCTCGCCATTCCCACGGC
>JAYTIO010000111.1:0-1726 GCA_043731805.1 Pedosphaera sp.
CACGACTTGAACGGCGATGGCGAGGCGGACTTCTACGAGAACTTCAACAACGACATCGCCATCAGCTCGCACTACCACGAGTTCTGCCTCGGCCTCGAAACTGACCGCGCGGGCAACTTCTACTTCAACAAGGGCGGCAATCTCGGCGGCGCGAAGCACCAGCACCACGGCATCGTCGCCAAGGTCTCCAAGGACGGCTCGAAGCTCGAAGCGTGGGCCAACGGCCTACGCGCTCCGAATGGCAATGGCGTCGGCCCGAACGACGAGCTGACCTCTTCCGACAACGAGGGCAACTGGGTGCCCAGCTCGCGCGTGAACCTGATGAAGCCCGGCGGCTTCTACGGCCATGTGCATACCGCGCACACCAGCACGCCGCCGACGGATTACGACAAGCCGCTGTTCTGGCTCCCGCACCAAGTGGACAACTCCAGCGGCGGCCAGGTCTGGGTTACGAGCGACAAGTGGGGGCCGTTCAAGGGAGACATGCTGCACATGAGCTACGGCAGTTGCTCGCTCTTCAAGGTGTTCCAGGAGGAAGTCGGCGGGCAGGTGCAGGGCGGCGCGGTGCGGTTCCCGCTCAACTTCGAGTCGGGCATCATGCGCGGTCGCTTCAACGCCCGCGATGGCCAGCTCTACGTCACCGGCTTGCGCGTCTGGCAGAGCAGCGGCGCGAAGACCGGCACGTTCCAGCGCGTGCGCTACACGGGGAAACCCGTGGCGATGCCGAAAGAGCTTCACGTGAAACCCAATGGCTTGGAAATCACCTTCACCACCGCGCTCGATGCGAAGACCGCTGCTGACGACGGCAACTGGGCCGTGGACCAATGGAACTACAACTGGACCTCCGCCTACGGCTCCAAGATGTATTCCGTGAAGGAGCCGGGCAAAGTGGTCGGCGAGAACAAGGTCAACAACCCGAAGTTCGGCGGCGAGGACTTGGTGGTGAAGTCCGCGAAACTCTCAGCGGACAAGAAGACCGTGTTCCTCGAAGTCGAGGGCGGCGTGCAGCCCGTGATGCAAATGCGCGTGCGCATGAACATCAACGCCGCCGACGGCGCGCCCATCAACCAGACCATTTACAACACGGTCAACAAGGTGGCGGGGAAGTAGGGGGGGGTGAGTATCGGGTTCGGAGTTTTGAGTTGGGTGCGGTGGGTCGTGCGGCCTGGTAGGGACGGGGTTGCTCTGCGTCCGGCCCGTGGGAAGTTCCGCCCGCGAATCACGCGGATCGCGCGGATGCCGACGGCGGGCCGCAGCCCTTTCCCCATTCGCGCCCATTCGCGTGCTTCGCGGGCACCCTCGGTTCCTTCGTTGAATCTCCCGCCGCGAGGAGGCGTCGGCTTTCCCACGCCCGGATTGACCGCCGGGCGCGACTCGTTTAACAACGCCGCACATTATGCAATTCACCTCACCCCGTTCGCTTCGTTTGCTTTTCGCCACCGCCGTTGCCTCGCTCGCCTTGAGCGCGAGCACGATGGCCGCCCAGCCGCCGACTGGCTTCACCGCCCTCTTCAACGGCAAGGATGTCACCGGCTGGCGCGGTGGCAGCACCTTCGACCATCGTAAGCTCCTCGCCATGACGCCGGAGCAGCGGGCCGAGCAAATTAAGAAGTGGACCGCCCCCGACCAGAAAGGCGCGATGATGGAGTTGGGCAAGACCGGCAAAGCGCACTGGTATGTCGAGGGCGACGACCTGGTGAACGACGGCTTCGGGGCTTACGCGACC
>JAYTIO010000112.1:0-10083 GCA_043731805.1 Pedosphaera sp.
GATTTCCTCCGGTTTGAACTCGCGCTTCACGGCTTCGAGGATGCGCCACTCCATTTCGTTCAGCGTGACCAGCGCGACGTCCGTGACCTCGGCGGGGACCTCGGCCTTGCTGCCCGGTTCCATGCCGCGCCGGCGGACGTGGCCGACTCCGAGGGCAAAAAGTTTCTTCGCGGGCATGAGCCGGAAGTGGCCCGCCCCGATGCGTTGCGCGAGATACTCGCAGTGGCGGGGCATCGAGTAGCCGGCGGGAATCTTCAGCGTGGTCCAGAGCTTGTAAGTCGAGCCGGGCGTGGCGGCGTCCGTCGAGCGCGTGACGACGTGGCCGGAGAAAGGGTCGTTCTGGAACAGGTCGTCGAAGGCGGCGTCGAGTTTCTCCTGCGGGACTTCCCACGCGACGAGCGCGCCTTGGGCGAGGTTCGTGGCGAGGAGGGTCTGGCGCACGCGCCGGATGACGCCCGCGCGGAGCATGGCCGGGATACGCTCGATGACGGTGGCCAGCGGCAGCTCGGTCTGGTGCGCGATGGCTCCGAGCGGGTCGGCTTGGAAGCCCTGCAAACGGTCCTCGGAAACAGCGAGGATGCGTTCGTTGATCGGGTCAGAGATTTCTACCGGGATGGTGGCAAGGCTCATACTTCAGGTGTCGGACGCTGTTACTCTGCGCAGCATCCCCGACGCGGCAGAGCGCTGCCAGCCGCAATTTTGGCGAAGGCCAGCCGGATTCTGGTCTGCCGGCAAAGCTGCGTGCCGCTTGTCCGGCAGGGGAAAATTCCTTGCCTCCCCGCCCGCCTCCGCCACCATCCGCCCGACATGAAATCACTCCTTGCGCTTATGGCCTTGCTCCTCGCCGCCACCGTCACCCAAGCCGCCCCGGACACCCGTTGCTTCGAGATGCGCGTCTACTACGCGCCCGAGGGCAAGCTCGACGCCCTGCACGCCCGCTTCCGCGACCACACCATCAAGCTCTTCGAGAAGCACGGCATCACCAACCTCGGCTACTTCGTGCCCGTCGGCGACAACCCGGAGCGCAAGCTGGTTTACTTCCTCGCCTATCCCAGCCTCGACGCCCGCAATGCCTCGTGGAAGGCCTTCATGGCCGACCCCGACTGGCAGGCGGCCTACAAGGCTTCCGAAGCGAACGGCAAGCTCGTCGCCAAGGTGGAGTCCGCTTACCTCAGCGCCACGGACTACTCGCCCCTCGCGAAGGCCGAGAAGGTCGGCCACCGCGTCTTCGAGCTACGCACCTACACGGCCGAGCAAGGTCGACTCCCGAACCTCAACGCCCGTTTCCGCGACCACACCGTCGCGCTCTTCACCAAGCACGGCATGACCAACGTGGCTTACTGGACGCCGATGGCCGACCAGAAGGGCGCGGCCAGCCCGCCCGGCGCAGACACGCTCATCTACCTCCTCGCCCACGCGAGTCAGGATGCGGCGAAGGCTTCCTTCGGCAACTTCGGCAAAGACCCCGACTGGCAGGCCGCGCGCAAGGCATCCGAGGAAAAGGCCGGCGGCTCGCTGACCATCAAGGGCGGCGTGAAATCCGTCTTCCTTGTCCCGACGGATTACTCGGCGGTGAAGTGAGGCCCGTGTCGGCGGGGTGCACATGGAGTGCGGCGAGTTCTCGCCGCTTTATGCAGGCGACTTGTCGCCGTTGAAGTCGTCACGTGACCGTTCACGTCAGCGTGCCTGTGCTGGCGCGAGCAAGTTGTCCCTCACCACACTGCACCTTGAGTGCAAATGACGGCGACAAGTCACCGCACTCCACAGTGTCCCCACCGGCTACCTGTATGCGCGTCTCCGACGCGGCCCGAGCTAATTCTCCCGCGCCCCAAACCCCGCCTGCGTCCGCTCCAACTCCGCCTTCAGCGCCACGCGCAGTTTCGCCAGCCGCTCCTTCGCCTCGGGCGCGGCGATGCGGTTGGTGAGTTCCTCCGGGTCGGTCTTCAATTCGTAGAGTTCGTCGCCGGTGCCGGGCTTGAGGTAGTGGATGAGCTTCCAGCCATCCTGCACCACGGCGGCATACCACGGGACGTGGTGATACTCGGCCTGCGCGGGCTCGGTGTTCACGAGCTTCGCAACGCTGGAGCCGTAGTTCTCTCCGCTGAACTCGTAGAGGCACGGGTGCGGCCACGCGGCGGCGGGGTTCTTCAAGAGTGGCGTCAGGTCGCGACCGTGCGTGGCCCACGGGATTTTCACCCCGGCCTGCGCGGCGAAGGTCGCCACGAGGTCGGGCGCATTCACCGGCACGTTGCAGACCTTGCCCATCGGCGTGAGGCCGGGCTGCGACACGATGAGCGGTGAGCGATAGGTGGCCTCGTAAGGCCCGAGCTTCGTGCGGAAGCCGTGCTCGCCCATGCCGAAGCCCTGGTCGGCGGTGTAAATGACCAGCGTGTTGTCGAGTTGGCCGGTCTCGCGCAGCGCGGCCATGAGCTTGCCCACGCCTTCGTCGATGGCCGGCACGCACTCGTTCATCTGCCGCACGAAGCCCGCGTAGGTCTGCCGCTTCTTCCCGCTCTCGTCGCCGAAGGTCTCGCCGCTCTTGCCCGCGATGGGCGTGCCGTCGGCGTCCTTCGCCCACGCCTGCGTTTGGTTGAGATAGTCCGGCTTGCCGGGGCGAGGCGGGAAGATGTCTTTCGGCACGGGCACCTCGGCGTTCGCGTAAAGACCCTTGTGCCGTGCGGCGGGTTTGGACGGGCCGTGGATGCTGCCGTAGCAAAGCCAGAGGAACCACGGCTGGTCCGCCGCACGCGTCTTGCCGCGAATGTAGTCCTCGGCCCACTGCGCGTAGTTGTCGGCGGGGTAGCCGTCCACCCATTCCTCCTTGCCGTCGCGGGCGACGAGCTGGCGCTCGTAATAAGCGCCCGCGTTCTCGGGATGCAGCGGGCGATTCCAGACGATTTGGTGGTCCCAGTCGCGGCCCCAGCCGGCGTCCACGCCCGTGTGCCACTTGCCAATCTGCGCGGTGTGGTAGCCGTGCTGGCGGAAGACGGCGGGCCAGAACGGACACTGCTGCGGGTCGTAGGCGCTGGCGGGATACTTGCCCTGCATCCTCATGCTCTCCACGCCGTGCGGGTGCCGGCCGGTGAGCATCGCGGCGCGCGACGGCATGCACCACGCGCCGAGATACGCCGCATGGAAGCGCACGCCCGCCGCCGCGAGCCGGTCAATGTTCGGCGTCTTCACCCACGACCAAGACTCGGGGTAGCAACCGACCGTCTTGTAGGATTGGTCGTCGGCGAAGATGAGGAGGATGTTCGGGCGCTTGGCCGGGGCGGCGGGCGCCGGGCCGCCGAGCAGGCACAGCAACGCCAAGAGCAACGGGACTGAGAAGGGCGACGAGGTCATGGGCGCAATCTACTGCCGCTGGCCCGGCCCGGGGCCAGCCTTTATTGCGGGACAGGGCCGGCGTAGCTTTGGGCCTAGGGGTGAGTCGCAGTTGGAACGGAGCCCCCACGGGAAAACGCCTTTGCTTTGACCCGCAGCGGCTGGGTTCTTAGCCTGCCGGCCATGTTCACCTGCTTCCGGGCGCTTCGCTGGTTTGGCCTGCTGCTGGCAGCGGTGTCCGGGTTGTCGGCCGCCGTGGCGGACCCGGTCTTCGACCTGGCCAAAATCCTCGCCACGCCGCTCGAAGCGCGCACGACCAAGACTGAAGAGCAGGACAGCATCGTGACCGAGGAGGTGATGTTCCACTCCGAGATGGACGGGGAGAAGCGCGTGGACATCTTCGCCTACTTCAGTCACCCGAAGGGCCAGCGTGCGCTGCCGGCGTTCATTTGGAATCAGGGCGGGCT
The DNA here is from genome assembly GCA_043731805.1 of Pedosphaera sp. Taxonomy (GTDB): domain Bacteria; phylum Verrucomicrobiota; class Verrucomicrobiia; order Limisphaerales; family SXTU01; genus SXTU01. Next base: position 3,792 of record JAYTIO010000112.1, read on the forward strand.
GGGGCGCGCGTCCAGCTACTGGACCCTCCTCGGGGCGAAGCGCGGATATGCCGCGCTGTGCATTGACTTCCCCCTGCCAGGCTACCGTTCGACGGGCGGCTATCCCATCGTGTCCTCGCTGGAGGCCGGGCCGGACCCGCGCCGCGCGCCCATCTATCACGGGGCCGTCGCGTTGCTCAAGGCGGTGTCTTATCTCGAATCGCGGTCGGAGGTGGACCGCACGCGCATCGGCATGTGCGGGAGTTCGTGGGGTGGGTTTTACACCACGCTCATGACGGGCGTGGACCCGCGCCTGAAGGTCGGCTCGGCGATGTTCGGCACGGGCAGCTTGCAGCTCGGCAACTCGTGGTGGTTCGGCGGCGGCCCGAATCCCAAATACGATGCCGCCGCCCGCGAGCACTGGCGCACCACGCTGGATCCCGCCTTCCGCCTCGCCACGCGCCCGACGCCCATCGGCTGGTTCACAGGCGTGAACGACCAGTTTTATTGGATGCCCGCCTTGATGGAAACGCATCGCCTCGCCAGCGGGCCCAAGCACCTGACGCTGCTGCCCAACTGGAACCACGGCCTGACGCCGACGGCCGACGAACAGGGCTTCGCGTGGCTGGATGTCCATCTCCAGAACGCGCCGCCATTCAACACCGTCAGCAGCGTTCGGTTGGTCAAGCGCGGCGCGGCCACGATGGCGGAATGGGATTTCAGCGGGCCGCGCGAGGTGGCGGCGGCAGACTTGATTCTGAGCCACGGGGACAACGGCAACTGGGTCTCGCGCTTCTGGCAGACGTTGCCCGTGCGCATCAGCGGTGGCGTTTGCGCGGTGGATTTGCCGCCCAGCCCGCTGCCATTCTACGTCGGCGGCGCGGTGACGGACCGGCAGGGTTTTCGTTACTCCACCCCGTTGCTGCGCGTGGACCCAGCCGCCGCCGGCCTGCTGCAACCCAAGGCGAAACTCGCCTACGACGGCTGTGGCGTCTGGGGTGGTTTCGAGCCGGCGGGCGTGGAGCATTTGAAGGCGGTCGCGTTCTGGGACAACGCCGTGACGGTGAACACCGACCCCGCGCACGTGAAGGCTGGCCGCCAGTCCGCGCTCATCAAGACGAAGGGAAAATTCCATCCCGTTCAGTTCACCGCCGGCGTGCCGCACCGGCTCACGGCGTGGGTGCAGGCCGCGAGCGAAGTCGAGGTGAAGGTCGCGCTGGCCGGGCGGTTCGATGACCAGCCGTTGGCGCGGGAAATCACCGTGAAGGCCGGCCCGGCGTGGGTGGAAGTGTCACTACCCTTCACCCCGCCCGCGACGCTGACGGCGAGCTTGGCGCTGACGGTCACGGCTCCAGCGGGCGCGGTGGTTTACCTCGACGAGGTGCGGTTCGTGCCGGAGTAGGAGCGACAGCGGGTGAACCTGGAAACCGCAGTTAAGGCAAAACCGCAAAGCCGCAGAGAGGAAGGAATTGGGTTGGACACTAGGTTACACGCTGTTCACCTGCACACTGAGTGGCGAGTCGCAACCAACCCAGCCCAGCTGGTTCCCTTTGCGGCTCTTCGTTAAATCCCAACCGGCGGACCCAGCTAGGCGTGCGGCGAGCGGGGCGAGAAGCTGGGGGTGGATGAAACAAAAAATTCCCGGCCGGCCTTGTCGGCGTGGGCCATGATGCGAACGCGCTTGCCGGCAAACAGCGGGAGCGCCTGGAGCTGCCCGTCCATGCGGCGGGCTTGGGCGTTGCGGCAGGTCATGTCGGCCAGCGGGGCTTCGTGGCCGTGACGAGGCTCCGGTCGGCGGCGGTGGGCTGGTATTGCCGGTCCCGGAAACCGACCTCGCTGAACAGCGCGTCCAGCTCCCCGAGCGAGTAGCATTTGCCCTCCGTCGAGTGCATCAGGATGACGGAATACTCCGCCACCGGCAGCGGGCCGGACTTGTCCTCGTGGAGGTGCATGTCGTGGATGACGAGCAGCCCGCCGGGCGGCAGCGCGGCGAAGGACTTCGCGAGGAGCTGCTTCACCACCGGTGTGTCCCAGTCGTGCAGGACGTTGGAGAAGAGATGCACGTCGAAGCCCGTTGGCAGCGGTTCGCTGAACATATCGCCCGCCAGCACGGAAACCCGCTCCGCATGGCCGCGCTCGGCGATGAGCTGCGCGGCGACTTGGTCCACCGGCGGCTTCTCGAACACCGTCGCGCACAGGTGCGGGTGCGCCGCCGCAATGGCGCACGCGTAAATGCCGGAGCCGCCCGCGATGTCCAGCAGCCGCGCGCGTCCGGTCAGGTCCAGCGTGCGCGCCACGGCGCGACCGAGGTAGATGCCACGGCAATCCATCGCCGCCGTGAAGCGTTGCGCGAAGTCGGGTTCCTCCATCGCCTTGGACCATTCCTTCTCGGTCTTGGAGCTGCCCCAGTTCGCCGGCTTGTCGGTGCGCAACACCTTGAGCATGTCCAGCGCGACGGGCCGGTCCTTCAGCGAGCCGAAGTAAGGCCCAAGGAACCACGGCGAGTCCTTCACCAAGTGTTCGCGCGCGACCTCGGTGACGTGGAAGACGCCCTTCTCCGCGCGCACAAAACCATTCGCTGCAAACAGCGTGAGCATCACGTCCACGGGCCGCGCGGTGAGTTGCAGCTCGCGGCAGATCGTCGCCGGGTCCGCCGGATGCGCCGCCAGCCAAGTGAAGAAGTCCAGGTGAACGACGGCGGCGATGAGCAGGTCCACCGCGTATAGACCGTCGCGGTAGCGGTAGATGCGGAGTGGGTCGGCGAGCGGGTCGCGGGTCAGATCGAGCATGGGCGCGATGCTGCGGAAGCGGAGCGCAGGCTCAAGGGAAATTTCCGGTGGGTGCCGTGAAGGATGGCCAAGGCGCATGACTTCCACGTGTCTCCTCCCTTTCCCTTCCTGGTGTAAAGACCGGAGACACGGTGGACGCGTGTGCGATCCATACACCTCAGCGGAGGGGTTGGGGTGAGGGTTTACGCGCGTCGGCGTTGGCGGCCCCCCGTCTCTCCTCGGTGGAAGGGAGCAGACGTGCGCCGTGGCATCCGGTTGGCAGGCCACCGACTTTCATCGGGAATTGGTATGGCCCCGGCGACGAGGCATCGCCGCCTGGCGCGCCAACTCAGAACTCAGAACCCCGAACTCGGAACCGCTCCCAACGCGTTGGCCGTCGCCTCCAGGCTCGCGCAGTCGGCGACGTTCAGGACTTGGGCGGTCTTGTCGATGCGCTTCATGAAGCCGGTCAGCGCGGTGCCGGGGCCGAGTTCGATGAAGCGCGTGAAGCCTTGGGCCAGCAGGGCGCGGACGGATTCCTCCCAGCGCACGGAGCTGGTCACTTGCGCGACCAACTGCTCCACGATGTCCGCTGGCGCGCCGTGCGGCTGCGCTGTGACGTTCGCGAGGACGGGCACGCTGGACGCGGAGAGCGTGATGCCGGCGAGCGCCGCGCGGAGCTTGGGCTGCGCGCTGGCCATGAGTTGCGAGTGATACGCGCCGGCGACCGGCAGCGGCAGGGCGCGCTTGGCACCGCGGGCCTTCGCGAGTTCGCAGGCCTTCGCGATCTTGTCGGTCGCGCCGGAGATGACGAGCTGGCCGGGGCAGTTGAGGTTCGCGAGTTCCACGCCCGCCTCGGCGCAGACTTCACGGGTCGGGCCTGCGTCGAGACCGATGATCGCAGCCATGCCGCCCTGCGTGGCTACGCAGGCTTCCTGCATGAAGCGGCCGCGCGACCGCACGACGCGCAAGCCATCCTCGAAGCTCATCGCGCCCGCCGCCGTGAGCGCGGTGAACTCGCCGAGCGAAAGGCCGGCGGTGGCGTTGAACTTCAAGCCCGGCACCCGCGCGCGGAGCAACTCCAGCGCAACCCAGCTCACGAGGAAAATTCCCGGCTGCGCGTTTTCGGTCTTGGTCAACTCCGCCTCCGGCCCGTTGAAACACACGCCCGCGAGGTCGTAGCCCAGCGCGGCATTGGCACGGTCGAAGAGGGCTTGAGCGGCGGGAAACGCGGTGGCCAAGTCCTTGCCCATGCCGACGGTCTGCGCGCCCTGGCCCGCGAACAATAAAGCGGTTTTGCTCATAAAGTCCGGCGAGTGAACACGACGGGCAGGCGTTTGAAAAGTGGGAAGGCCGGGGTATGCCTCAGTTGCAGAGGTCAGAAAAATCAGGGCAGAAAGATTTCGTTTTGCTGCCCCAATTTTTCTGACCAAGTCGGTGCGGGTGAAGCGTGGCCCTCAAACTTAAAACTGCACCTTGGGTGCGGCCTTCTCGGCGTCGGGCGTCTCGAAGAAGGGTTCTTCCTTGAAGCCCAGCATCCCGGCGATGAGCACGGCGGGGAAGGTCTGGATGCCGGTGTTCAGCTTCGTCACGGCATCGTTGTAGGTCTGGCGAGAGAGCGCGATGCGGTCTTCGGTGCCGGTCAGCTCGCCTTGGAGCGAGGTGAAGTTCGTGTTCGCCTTGAGGTCGGGATAGGCTTCGGAGACGACGAGCAGGCGCGCGATGGAAGAGCTGAGTTCGCCCTCGGCCTTGATCTTGTCGGCGGGCGTCGTGGCGCTGGTGGCGCGGGCGCGGGCGGCGATGACGCGTTCAAGCGTCTCGGACTCGTGCTTGGCGTAGCCTTTGACGGTGTTGACCAGATTCGGGATGAGGTCGTGGCGGCGCTTGAGCTGCACGTCTATCTGCGCCCAGGCGTTCTTCACGCCTTGCCGCAGCGCGACTAGGCCGTTGTAGATGCCCACGCCCCACAGGCCTACGATGACGACGATGGCTACCACCACCCCAATGACAATCAGGAACGCAAGCATCATGGCGCGAGCGTAGCAGGGGCCGACGGCTTGGCAATGGCGCGGAGGCCGCGTGCTTTGGTAGGGCGAGACTCCGTCGAGCCACCATTTCGAGCGCAGCGAGGCGAACGCAGTGAGCATCGCGGGCGAAGTCGCATCGAGCCAAGAAACTCGCTGCGCGCGCCGACTGCGTCGGCAAATGGGGCTCGACGGAGTCTCGCCCTACCGGGGCTGGGGCTTCTCCGCGACGTTGATGCTCATCACCCCGCCGAGGAAGTTCACGATGCGCGCGTCCGCCGCACCCAGCGCGCGGAGCCGTTCGTCCACGCCGCGCTGCGCGGGGTAGTGCTGGAGGGATTCGAGGATGTAGGCGTAGGCCTCCGCGTTGCGGCAGAAGACGCGGCCAAACACCGGCACCGCGAAGCGCAGGTAAGCGACGTAAGCCCCGCGCCACGCCGCGTGGTCCGGCTTGCCGAAGTCCAGCACCAGCAAGCGTCCGCCGGGCCGCAGCACGCGCCACATCTCGCGCAGGCCGGCGTCGAGGCTGGCGAGGTTCCGCAAGCCATAGCTGATGGTCACGAGGTCGAAGTGCGCGTCAGCAAAGGGCAGGTGCAACGCGTCGCCCTGCCGGAACTCCAGCCCGCCCGGCTCACCAACTTTGAACTTTGAACCTTGAAGCTTGAACCGCCTCCGCTCCGCGACCGCCAGCATCTCCGGGCTGAAATCAAGCCCCGTGGTCCGCGCGCCCGCTGCGGCGAGGGCGAAGGCCACGTCGCCCGTCCCGCAGCAGAGGTCGAGCGCCGTTTCGCCGGCCTGCACGGCCGCGAGCTGGAGTAAGCGGCGCTTCCACCAGCGGTGCAGGCCGAAGCTTTGCAGGTCGTTGATGAGGTCGTAGCGCGGCGCGATGGCGGCGAAGAGGTCGTGGACCCGCTCCGCCCGCCGTTCGCCTGGCTCGAAAAACTGGTTACCCATCGGCGCGAGGCTAGCCGCGGCGTCACGGCGTCAGAAGCGGAATTTCGCCGTGGCTTGTGCGCCTCAGCCCGGCTCGCTACTGTGCGCGCCATGCAACTCACCCAGTCAATTGTCACCGGCGTGATGCTCGCCGCCAGCTTCACCGCGTTTGCCCAACAGCCCAAGCCCGCCAACTACGACGAGAGCAAAGTCGGCAACCTCCCGTTGCCCGACCCGCTGACCTGCCTAGATGGTGCGAAGGTCACAGACGCGAAGACATGGCAGACCAAGCGCCGCGCGGAGGTCGTGCGCCTCTTCGAGACGCATGTCTATGGCCGCAGCCCGGCGAAGCCCGCGAGCTTGCTCTACGAAGTCACCAAGACCGACCCGCGTGCGCTCGACGGCAAGGCCACGCGCAAGGAAGTTGCCGTGTGGCTCACCGGCAAGAAGGACGGCCCGCGACTGGACCTGTTGCTCTTCGTGCCGAATGGCGTGAAGGGGCCGGTGCCGGCCTTCCTCGGCTGCAACTTCAACGGCAACCACGCCGTCCACGCGGACCCGGGCATCACGCTGAACCCGCGTTGGATG
>JAYTIO010000113.1:0-4947 GCA_043731805.1 Pedosphaera sp.
CTGGTAGTCTTCGGTGACCTTAGCGCGCACCTTCTCGAAGGGCGGGTCTTCCGGCTTGAGGCGGTCCTTGAAGGCGATGAAATACACGCCGTCGCTGCCCGGCAGCATCTGCCCGAGCGCCTCGTCGACCGAGAGCGCGAAGGCGGTGCGGCCAAAGTTGCCCGGGGCGTTGGTGAACTTCGGTCCCTCGAATTCGGTGAACGGCTCCGTGACCTTCACGGTGAGGCCCTTCTGCGCGGCGAGCTTGAGCAGGCTGGCAGCCTTGTTCTCCTGTTTGAACAGCTCGTTGGCGAACTCGCCGGCCTTCTGATAGCCCAGCCGCGCGGCGGTCTCGTCGCGCAGCTCCTCCCGGATTTTCGGCATGGCCTGCACGAAGGTCTGGGCCGTGCCGTTGGTGTCGCGGTAGCGGAAGACGTTGGTGCGGTGATACGCCTCCATGTAGGAAATGAGGTTGGTGTTCGCGGTCAGTTCCTTGTCCGCCTCGGCGTTGTGGTTCGTGTAGGGGAAGTAAACGTAGTGGACGACGACGTTGGTCGGAATGCGGTAGTTGGTGAGGTTGTTCGTGTGGTAAGTGCGCAACGCGGCCTCGTCGAGTTTCACCTTGATGAGGTTGTTCGAGTTGGCGAGGAAGACGAACTCGGTGAGCACCTGTTCGTTCTCGCGGCGGAAGAAGCCGTCGGCGGCGCGGGCGGTGATGAGCTTGCCGGAGAGGCCGAACGTCCGCGCGAGCTGCTGGCGGCCCAGTTCGTTGCGGAGGAAGCGCTCGAAGGTCTCCTCCCGGATGCCGGCGGTGGCGAAGTGCTGCTTCAGCATCGCGTCGTAGCGCTGGAGGCTGAAGGCGCCGGTCTGCTGGTCGGTGAAGATGTTTTTGATTTCCTGCGCCACGGCCGCTTCGCCGGCATCAATGCCATGCTCCTTGAGGTGGTGGTTGAGCAGGAGCCGCTGACGGGCCTCGGCCTCGAGGTTGAAGCCGAACATCCGGGAGCGCTGCTCGTCCCGGTCAGGCCACTGGCCGGTGCTCAGGAAGTAGCCCAGCCGCGCGTCGGCGTAAGCCTGCGCGAGGGCCTCCCGCTTGATGGGCTGCCCGTAAATCGTCCCGTAGTCCACCTCGCCCCGGCCCCGGTCCTGGCCGACGTTCGGGCTGAAGAAAACGACGAAGGTGATGATCACCACCATGATGATGATGCCCCAGAGCCACTGCGAATGTCTGCGTAACGTGCCAATCATAGTCAGGCCAAAATTTAGGCGGGGAACCTAGCCGCGGGTTTCTCAACGGGTCAATCCAATTAGCAGGCAGAGGAGGTGGGCAGGTCAGTTTGTGGGAAACCGGCTGGGCGAGAACTCATGAACTGCCCGGACCAAAGCCTGCGCACGGGGACCGGAAGCAGCCCGCTTGAGTCAGAAAATTTGGTCGGGAAGATTTCATTTTGCTGACCCGATCTTTCTGCTCTCTGCGGAGGGCGAGCTGCGGTGGGGGGGCAGCCAGCGGCTGGCGGATGGGTCACAGGTATTTTTCCACCGCCCGGCGGTCGCCGGGGGCCAGGAGGAAATAAGTAAACGGGCCATCGCTCCACGCAGCGGTGGACCACTCCTCGCGCTCGTCGAAACGCGGCCGGCCACGGGCTGGCGGGTCGGGCAGGTCGGTGGTGTTGATGATGACGAGGTGGACTTTGTCCTGCGGCAGGCTGCGTCCGGTGTGGAAGGCGATGAGCGAGATGCGCTTGCCCCGCCAGTCCAGCACGCCGCATCCGAGGCTCAACGGCTGCTTGAGGCCGTCGGGGCTGGCGAAGTCGCCGTGGCCACCGTGCTGGGCCAGCCACTGGCGGATGTCCTCGAGGCTGGGGCTGCGGTAATTCATGCGGTAGCTCATCGCGCCGAAGTAGGTCGCGTCCGCGCTCGCCAGTTGCACGTGATGCGGCAGCACGCCATAGCCCTTGCCGAGGTAGTCGGTGAGGTCCTTGGTGAAGCTTGCCAGATCCGCCCTTGGCTCCGGCGGCTCGTAGAGCGCGAGATAGCCGATGGTCGCGAAGGTCACCGCCAGCGCTGCTGCCGCTGCCGCCGGATGGAGGCTCCGCCGCCACCAGGACGCCACTGGAACGGGGACAATCTTCCGCCCGGCGAGGATGCTGGCCTTCAAGTCCGCCGGGACGCGGACGGCCTGGAGCTGGCCGCCGATGGCCGTGTCGAGCGCGGCCTGCTCGGCGAACCACCGCGCCAGCTCCGGGTCGAGGCGCGCCTGCTGAAGGGCCTCGGCGAACTGCGGGTCGCTGGCATCCTGGCCACCGGGGCGGTAGGCGCGAAGGATGAATTTGGCTTCGGTGTTGTTCATGGGATCAAATGGCTTGGCGCAGGTCGAGCGGGACGATCTTCCGCTCTTCACCCGCGCCTTGGTCGGCGAGGAGGCCGCGCAACTGCGCCTTGCCGCGTGCCAGACGCGACATGACGGTGCCCACGGGCACCTCGAGGACGGCGGCGATTTCCAGATACGAGTGGTCTTCGAGGTAAAACAGCATGAGCGGCGCGCGATAGACTTCATCCACGTTCAGCAAGGCCTGCATGACGACTTCGGCATCCAGCTCGTTCACGGTCACGGGCGTCACCGGCGGCAGCTCGCGCTCGACGGACTCGAGCTCGTGGTGCGGGAAGCGCGTGGTGCGGCGGCGGGAGCCGAGGAACTCCCGGTGCAGCGTGGTGAAGAGCCAAGACTTGATCTTCGAGCGGTCGCGCAACTGCTGGCCCTTCGACGCCCACAGGAAAAACGTCTGCTGCGTGAGGTCGCACGCCTCCGCCTCGCGCTCGGCCAGGCTCAACGCGAAGCGGTAGAGCGGCTGGTAATAGTCGCTCACGAGCTGGTCGAAGTCCGGTTCGTGCACGGTCGTTAGAGGGTCGGAGGACGCGGCTTATTCCACAAGGCTTGCTTCGGCAGAGGCGTTGGGAATATCCGCGCGACCCACGCCTCTGACGTTGCAGTCCGGTATGTTGAACACGCTTCAAACCCTGCTTGAGCCCGAGTGTCTGGCCGCCAGCGTCGCTGCCTTCGAGCACCGGCTCATGGCCCAACAGCCCATCAGTCTGGACGAGGTCAAGGAGCTGGAGCGCCAGACCGAGCCTTACCGGCAAGGCCCGCATTACCAACTCGCGCAACGCGTCCGCAAGCTCGCCCTGCGCCTCGGCCACGTGGCCGTCACCCAATGGGAGCAGCTCAAGCAGACGCCGGTGCCGGTCTTCAACATGGCCGAGCGCAGCTACATCGGCCGGCTGACGAGCACGAAGGACGCACCGGTCGAGGTCAAGGTCGTCTTCGACCACCTCTTCCTCACCACGAACTACCGGGTGGCGATCAGCCCCTACGACTTGGTGAAGATCACCCACCGCTTCAACCGCGAAGGTCGGCTCGACCTGATTGATGCGCGCCTGAAGCAGACCAAGCGTCTCTATCTGGATGCCGACGCCCCGCCCCCGGCGGAGGACGCCATCTTCCATCTCATTCAAATGTTCGCCTTCAAAGACAAGCAGGCGGAGTTGGAGTGGGCCGAGAGCCGGGGCGAATACTTCATCCGCCTCCGCCAGATCGCCGCCGTCTTCTACGACCTCGGGCTGACGCACGAGGAGCAGCAATACCGCTTCCTCGTCCAGCACGGCCACCGGCTCATGAAGGAGCTGCACCGCGCGGTGCAAGCCGGCTCGCTCCAGGACGTGCGGGTGACGCGCCTGCCGTTTTACCCGTTCCACCAACTACGGGAAGACGAGGCGGCCTGTTACATCGCCAGCCGCGCCGCGCTCCTCGAACCGAAGGTGACCTTCGACACCGAGCGCAAAGGCGGCCACCTCGGCGACCTGCGGATCAAATACGGAGCGGCCTGATTTCCGCAGCCGACTAAGCCGCAACGATGCAGTTGAGGCGACTGGAGCGCGGCGTTCACGCCGCAGAAACTTCCGACTGCCACAGCGGCTGACCAAGGCTCTGATCCGCTACCTGTGCCGCACCGTTTAATGCGCTCCAGCGGCCCACTGGGCACTTCGCCCACTCACCGTGCCCGCCACCTTTCTGCGGCGTGAACGCCGCGCTCCTACTGCATCGTTCCGCCTAAGTCCGCGCACCAGCCTGGCCGGACCAGGTGCGCGGGAATTTTCCTCCCGCCGGGCCGTAGTAGCGCTACCCTACCGCGCATGGCGAGCGCTGCACGCACCCACAATAATTGGCGACGCAAATGGCTGCCCGTTCTCGCGCTCCTGCTGGTCGTGGATGCGGCCGGTGGCTGGCTCTACTATCGCTACCGCCGTGAGCACAGCCAGGATGCGGCCATCCGGGCTGCCGCCCTGCGCTACGGCGTGGACGGTGCGCTGGTGAAGGCCGTCGTGTGGCGGGAAAGCTGGTTCGACCCGGCGGCGCGCGGCAAGGCCGGCGAACTCGGGCTCATGCAAATCCGCGAACCCGCCGCGCGCGAGTGGGCCGAGGCCGAACACCTTCCAGACTTTCAGCACGCGCACCTCCTCGACCCCGGCTCCAACACGCTCGCCGGCGCGTGGTATCTCACCAAGCTCCTGCGCCGCTATCCGCACACCGACGACCCCGTGCCCTACGCGCTCGCCGATTACAACGCCGGGCGCGGCCATGTGCTGCGCTGGAATCAGGGCGCGGCGGCCACGAACAGTCAGCAGTTCCTCGCGCAGATGACCTTCCCGGGCACGCGCCGCTACATCGAGACCGTGGTCCAGCGCCGCGCGCACTACCGTGACGAGTTTGCCCCGGCTCGCTGATTTTCGAGGCAGTCAGCCCGCCTGACTTCCATTGTATCTACCCGGCAATTCCATGGGCGGAAGCCGAGGCAGGTGACCTGTGCGGCTGCGATTAGAGTGTTTTCTAATTAAGTTGTCGCATACTGGGGATGGCGTCGCCGTAGTGGCGGCGCTTCCAGTCCTTGAGGCTCAGGTAGCTGAGTAAGG
>JAYTIO010000114.1:0-3875 GCA_043731805.1 Pedosphaera sp.
GGGTTCACCCAGATTTCTTCCCAGTAATCGCGCGTGACCTTGACGATGCCCTCGATGACGGCGGGTTGCTCGTTCGCGTCCTGCGCGCGAAAGTTCACCGTCGCCTTGTCGCCGGGCTGGTGGAGGTTGTGCTCCGGCTTGGCGTGGACGTAGTAGCGCTGGCGCGTGACGCGCACGGTGCCGCTGCCGGTGATTTCGCGGCGGCTGGCGTCCACCACGCGCGCCTCAATGCGGAACTCGAAGTCCTGCCCGTAATCTTTCGGCGACTCGAACTCCAGTTGCGCCTTGCCCGTCGCGTCGGTCTTGAGCGTCTCGCGTTTCAGAATCTGCCCGCCGCCGCCGCCGCGAAAGCCGCGCCCGCGACCGAAGCGGTTGCCCTCGTTCTCCTCGTAGAACCAGCCGAACTCGCGCGGCTCCTTCCACGCGAAGTAATACGGGTCCTGATGCACGATGACCTCGACCGTCGCGTTCGCCACCGGCCCGCCGAAGTAGTAGTCGGCCTGGATGTTGACCTCGACTTTGTCGCCGGTGCGGAAGGCCTTCTTGCGGCCGTCCACCTCCGGCGTCTGCACGGCGACCTTGAACTCCGGCAGCTTGTATTCCTCCAGCCGGAAGAGCGTGGCGTTGCCGATGTGGACGGTCTTCGCCTTGTCGCGGAACGACACGCGATACTCGCCGAGCCGCTGCGTCTCCGTGAGTTCGAGCGAACCCCAGCCGGTGCCGAACTCGTTCAGCTTGAGTTCGCCTTCCTTCACCAGCGCGCCGTCCGGCCCATCAATGCGGAACCAAATCGTCTCGTTCGCCGGCGTGGCATAGACCGAGCCGTTGTAGCGGCGGACGATGGCCTTCCACTGCACCGTCTCCTTCGGGCGATACGCCGGGCGGTCGGTGAAGGCGTAGATGCGCCAGCTCTCGTGCGGGTCGCGATAGCTGTAATTGTTGCCGGGGCTGAAGGCTTGTTTGTCGCCGAGTGCGGCGGCAGCAAAGATTTCGACGTTGTTGTTGACCTGCCGTGTGACTTCAAACACCGCGAGGCCGTCCTTGTCCGTCACCTTGTCCTGCGAACGCGCCTCCCACTGGTTGTTGCCCGTGTGCCAGCGCTCCCAGATGCGAGTCTTCGCGTTCGCCAGCGGCTTGCCGGAGAGCGCATCCGTTACGAAGACCAGCGCGGTCTTGCCGCTGGTCTTCAGCAACAACGCCGCGTCGGTCACGAGCACGAGGTCGCGTGCGGACTGCCCGCCGCCCTGCGCTTCGAGCACATAAGCGCCGGGGCGCAGCTTACCGTCCACGCGGAGCGCGGCGTTGCCGGGGCGGTAGTCGCCCTTGTCCTTCGTGTCGTGCTCCCACGCCTTCACCTTCTCGCGACCGGCCAGCTCAATCGTCTGAAGCCACGACGGACGCTTGTTGCCGTCCTGCGTCGCGAGGTTCACGTCCTTCGTGAGGTCCACGGCATAGAGCGCCAGCTCGACGCGCTTCACGTTGCGCCAGTTGAGGTGATACTGAATCTCCGAGTCCGGCAGGAAGACGTGCGACACGCCGACGCCGAGGTTCACCTGCGTGATGTTGCGAAGCTGCGCCTGCGCCTGCTCCCAGTAGCGGGTCTCGCCCTTCTGGAACTCCGCGACCAGCCGACGGAACAGCGCGAGCGCCTTCACGTAATCCTGCTCCTGCGTCCAGTTGCCGTCCTTGAGCGGCACCGCGCGGCCCTGGTTCATCATCCACTCGGCGTAGTGATACAGCGCGTCGTCATACCAGTCCGTGCCCTTGCCCGGCTTCAGCGCCGCCTCGAAATGCTCGGGCACGCGGGCGCGCGCGTCCCAGTCGCCGCCGTGATACTGGAACGACACGGCGAGGAGATAGTGCGCGTGGGCCTTGTCGTTCTCGGCCACGGCAATCTTGAGCGTGTTCTCGAGGATGTTCAGCGGAAGCGCGTTGCCGTAGTTGCCGTAGCGGTAGTAAGGCTCCGCGCCCGGCGGCTTCGCCGCGCGCCAGACGATGTCCAGATAACGCGTCCGCGACTCCTCACCCGCGCGCTGGCCGGCCCACCAATCGAGCGCCTGCGAGTAGTGCTGCCACGCGCCGCCCCAGTTGCGCTGGTTGCGCGGCGTCCAGTGCGAGTCCCCGAGCGACTCCTGGGCCTCGACCCACCCGCGGTCCTTCTCCTCCTCGCGCTGCACATCGCGCACGAGGACGTTCAACTCCTGCCGCGCCTGATTGAACTTGGTCTGGTCCGCCCGCTGCGTGCTGGCCTCCGAACGCCACAGCGTGTCCGCGCGCCGGAACAGCACCCAGCGCTGCTCGGCCGGCGGGAGGTTGGTGACGTTGACCGCGCGGTAAATCTCGTTCGCCTTGAGGAAGGATTTCTCCGCGAAGAACTTCTCGGCCTCGGCCCGCTGGGCGGGGTAGGTCGCGGGCGGTTCCGCAGCGAAGAGCGAGGCGGCGAGGGAAAGGAAAGCGGTGGCGACGAGCAATGGTTTCATGGCGGCAGGTTAGACGACGCGCACGGGAAAACACTCCCGAAATGGTGAGGCCTTGATCTTGGTTTCGACTGCGGTGCTCTGCCCGTGGGTGTCGTGTTCCCCGGCTGTAGGCGGCGTCCACTATTTGCGGGTCAGAACGTCAATCTCGTGGGAGGCGAGGCTGTTGTGGCGCAGATTCTCTTGCAAGTAGCCAAGGGCCTTGACGAGCTTCTTGAAAACTTCTCTTCGTCCTTGTCCAGTTTGCGATGTTGCTCCCGCGTGGCGAGGTCCAGCCACAGCGATTCCATCTCCGGCTATCCCATGCGGATAAGGAACGCCATAAAACTCCTAGCCCTTGATGAAGCGGGCCAAGTCAATCGGTGCGGAGGCTTTGCCCTTCTTCAGTTGGGCCACCGAGTTCTCCAACATCTTCAGCGTCCGGGCCGAAATTGCGTCCAGCGTGGCCAGCAGCGGGCGCGTCGTGACCTGGATGCCCGTCCACAGCGCGGCGCTCTGGCCGGCGTTGCGCGTGTGGCGCACGCCGCGCACGCGCGGGTTGGCCCGCGCCGCCTCCGCGATTCGCGCCCACGTCGCCTCCCGGCTGCCATCGTCCACGAAGACCAGTTCCCAGTCGTTGGCCACCGACGCAAACGCAGCGGCGACCTCACGGGCCATGGGCGACACGTTGTCCGCCTCGTCGAAGACGGGAACGATGATGGAGATTGGTTCCGCCACTTGACCCACAGTTGAAAAATCACCAATAAAGTCAATGGTTTTAACCCGAATGCTGAAGTTGCAAATGCTGGAGTGGCACCGCCCGCGAGAGGAGCGCGGCGTTCACGCCGCAGAAAGCCGGGCGAGAAAAGTGCTTTCGGCGCACCGTTGACCTACGCACGTTTCTGCGGCCTGAAGGCCGCGCTCCTCGCCCTCGGTTCGCGTGCGACTTCGGAGTTCGGGTTCAAAGCTCGAGCTGCGTGCAGCCGTCTTGAGTTTAGAGCTTCACGGGGTCGTGGGCTTCATGCCGCCGAGTTGCTTCTGCGCGGCTTTGTAGCGGGTTCAGGGTGAGGAAAACAGGTTCTCGTTGTGTAGGTTCACGTCGCTGCCAGCCGTGGCTGTGGCGTTCACAATCCAGCGGAACACCTCTTCTCTCGGGTGGTCGCTGTGGCTCGGGAGCGTGCGCTTGGTTTCTGCTACCAGCAGGTATCTGCCACCGGGTGGGACGCGAAAGCGGAATCTGCCATCCGCATCGGTGACTGTCTTGGAGATAGTGTCCGGCCACGGGGCCGAGAAGAGGCGCGTGGACACGGATACGAGGTTGCTAACCCTACTTGGCGGATTCGACCCTCCTTTCGAGTATTTTCGGGGGTGGCTCGTGCTGATTTGCCAATGATTCGCCACTTGCCTGCAGCCAAAGTG
>JAYTIO010000115.1:0-10426 GCA_043731805.1 Pedosphaera sp.
GAAAAGCGTGACCATCGACTGGACCCTCCGCGAAAGCGCCCGCGCCAAGATCAAGGTGATGGTGAAACGCATCCTGAACAAACACGGCTACCCACCGGACCTTCAGGAGGAGGCCGTGAAAACCGTGCTTGCGCAGGCGGAGTTGCTGTGCGCGGAGTGGGTGTGAGGGAGGAAGTGGTCGTAGAACGGAATCAGCCTAGCGGATTTCCGGCAATGCCCTTGGCCCAAGCCTTGCCGCAGAGCGGCCCATCGAGCGTGGCGAGCTTGAGGCCGTGCGCCTTCGCCAGCGCGACCAAGTAGGCGTCGGTCATATCGGAGTAGCTCGTGACCGGAGGCACCTTCACCCCCGGCAGTTCGTCGGCGATGAACTGCGCTCCCTTGCGATCGGTGATGTCTTCCAGCGCCGCCAGCGCATCCGCGAAGCTCGCCCGGTAACCGGGGCTCAAGCTCACGCGCAGGAAGCCGAGTTGCGAAATCGGGCAGGTGGTGAAGCTCGTCTGCTCTTCCAGCCATGCCCGCGCCTTGGCGTGGCTCGCATGGGATTGCCATGCGCACGCGAGGAGGAAGTTCACGTCGAGAAGGTGACTCACGGGAAATCGGCGAGGATGGCTTTCACGGCCTCCGTCGTCATCGGCGGGGCGTCAGCGGGAGCCACGAGCAGCTTGCGCCCGCCGCGCCCCTTCACGAGCCGGGCCTGCGTGGCCTTCGCGGACGCGATGACGAGCTTTTCCCCTTCCAGCGAGAACGCGACCTTGTCGCCGGGCTGGAGGTGCAGCGCGTTCCGATAGCGGCTGGGGATGACCAACTGGCCTTTCGTTGAGAGCGTCGCGGTTTCCATGGCTCACATCTTACCCGTCTTACCACGCCGGGCAAGGGCGGAATCATCCGGCGCGTGGTTCGCCAACACCCAATTCACAAGCCGCCGCCAGGCCGCGCTGTCGCCCATGAAGAGGTTCACCGTCTGGTTGTCGAGGCACAGCTTGCCCTTTTACCGTGCCGGACTATCCTCATCCAATGCTCGATTGGAGCCAGTGTGCCGCCGTGGAGCGCATCCCCGGCAAGGTGAGCGGAGCGTGGGTGTTCAAAAACACCCGTGTCCCGGTGCGGGCGCTTTTCGAGAACCTTGAAGACGGCGCGCGGGTGGATGATTTTCTGGAGTGTTTTCCCGGCGTGAGGCGCGACCAGGTCGAAGCGGTCCTACACCACGCCAAGCAAAGTCTCGTGGCGGCGTAGGATTCGCCAGCGCTTCCCATGAAAATCCTGTTCGACCAGGGAACGCCCGCCCCGTTGCGCGGCAAGCTGGCGCCTCACACGGTGGCAACCGCTTACGAGATGGGATGGGCCGACTTGAAGAACGGTGACTTGTTGCGGGAGGCGGAAGACGTGTTCGAGCTGTTCATCACGCCGGATCAGAACCTCGGGTATCAGCAAAACCTCAAGGGCCGGCAGCTAGCGATTCTGGTTTTGCCCACCACCAGTTGGCCGGAGATTCAGGAGCACATTCCCGAAGTCGTTTCCGCTGTGGCGGCGGCAAAGCCGGGTGATTACCGCGAGCTGGAGTGGTGAGCTTCACCGGAGCGGGTTCCTTTTCGCTAAAAGGGCCAAGCTGCCTCTTCCAGAGTGTCGCCAACTTCCCGCAGGCGTTGCAGTTGGTCCGCCTCCTATTTGCGACGTTCAGCCAGGTGCCGCAGGCCTCGCCGAATTGCAGCCTCCGCCTCCTTCACCAGTTGTAACACTTCCCCTTCCTTCTTCCACTCCGGCGAGGGGCGCAGATGGTCCAGGGTGACTTCCGTCACATGCCACCAGCAGGAACGCCCAGAGGTTCCACCACCGGACAGCCAGCGCACCTCCACTTTGAAATTGTGCTCCGCGATGGCCTCGCGGGTCGCGGCATCCGCCACATGCTCCGTTTCAAACTGCACCACCTCAAAGAGCTTGCCCATGCGCCACGCCCACTTGTTGCCGATGATCTCCTTGATGTTCGCCTCTGAAATGTCCGTTCCCTTGTAGCGCACACTGCACAACAGGAAAGTATGGCTTTTGCGATGGTTTTTTAGGTTTTACTGGAGGCCATCCCATTGTCTCCGTAGTAAGCCCATGAACAATGTCCCCCGACCTCAGACGACCGCAACCCGCCGCCCGCCAAACCGGGCGCAACACTCTCAGCACTGCCGCACACGCAGGCGGGGCTGCCCGGAAAGCTTCCACCACTCGATGCCGGTTCCCCCGGCCTGCTCGCCCGCCTGGAGCGGCAGCCCCGCAGCGGCAAGACCTCGCAGTCTACGAAGGCCATCGCGCTGGCCACGATCAAAGCTCAAGGTCTGGCCCGGCTCAATGGGCTATCCTTTTCGGCCTACTGCGATGAGCGACTCCGCCTCCAGAGGAGCCGTGTCTGCCAGTTACTCGAATTTGCCGAACTCCTGTAGGCCACGGCGGCTTCAGGCACCCTGCCCCCGGCAGAAAACGAGCGCCAGCTGCGCCCCTTGAAGAAGCTGGCCAGCGGAGACTGGCAGGCTGCCTGGGCCGAGGCGGTGCGCACGGCCCCGGCGGGCAAGCTCACCGGCAAGCACGTTGCGTCGGTCGTGGACGCCCGGCTCGCCCGGAAGCACGCGGCGGAGTCGCCCGTCGCCAGAAGAGGCCACCACGCCGCCACTGCCATCGCCCATCGAGAGACCCATCCTGCCTGCGACATCCACCACGCAATCCCGAGGGCGTATCCCGCCGAGTTCGTCCGCACCGTGCCAGCGCCAGGGATCCCGCTGCCCGGCTGGAAGCCGGAGTGGGCGCAGGTCATGCGCGAAGCCCCGCGCCCGCTCTCTTCCATCAGGTCCGGCGTGTTTGGTTGGCAACCGCCGGATTGAGCGTCCACCAAGGACTACCAAGTCGGCTGCGTAATTAGGGTATGAGCCAACAATCCAGAGCGGCCAACGCCCGCCTCAAGAAAGCCCTCCGTGAGCACATGGGGATCTTGCGTCGGCAGAAGAAATCCCGGCAGCCAGTCGGACTGGTGGCGATGGCCGACGACTGGGATCGAGGGCTGGTGATAAGCCTGCGCAGCCAACCCGACCACCTGATGCTCGTCACCCGCCTGGTAAATTTGACATTGAAGGGTTGCAATCCCAGGTGCCGGGCCGACCGGGAGCTGGTGAAACGCAACATTCTCCATCGCATCACCGTGCTGCGACAGGCGGGGATCGTCGGCTACGTGCGCCGCAGATTCCTCAAACTCCTAGTCGAGTGCCCGCCGATGGTCTTCCAATCCTTCGGCCACTCCACCCTGCCGGAGCCGGATCTGGATTACAGTCGCTGATGTCAGCGGCGGCCTGAAACTGGTGGAAAAGCGCTGGTTTGAAACTCCCGGTTTTTTCGGGCACAGGCCGTGTGCTTGACTGAGGGCTTGGCAGTGCCGATGGCCCCTGAAATGCCGCGAACCCATCCAAAGGGGTGAAGAAGGAAGAAGACGGAATTCCAAACCGCCAGAATTACCCCACTTTCATTTCGCCGCTGACAGCTGACGCGGCGCGGAGCCGGGTAATCCCAGCCACCACGTCCGATGCCCTTGATTTGGGCGGCTGCCACCCGGTCGCACGTGGCTCCACCAGCACGGCATCTTGGCATCACCGCTGATGAAGGACATGGTGGTCACCCTTTTCGCGATAGCCGACGTGTTCAGCCGACGCTTGGGCGACAGCGCATCCTCGCACCGCCGGCGCACTCCGGCGGCTCGCCGGTGATGGCGGGGCACGCGTTGAACTTCCGGCTCGGCTGCCGCCGTTTCGGGCGGCGGCAGTCAGGGCTTTTACATTTGAGGTAGTGCCCGGAGCATGAACGCATCGAACAGCGGCACCGTGAACGCCAGATCGCCGTGGGTCGGACTGTAAATCATTCCCTTCTGAATCAGTTTGGCCCGGCCCGGCCCAAGGCTGCTGATGTTCACGCTCAGCGCCCCGGCAATCTCCGCGCTGCGCTGCGCCCCCGCCCCCAGTCCCGCCATGGCGCGCAGGAACCGCTTCTCTCCCGGAGTCAGCCGGTCAAAGCGGACCCGGAAAAAGTTCTCATCCAGGCGTTGGATCACCGTCGTGGTGGCTTCCCGCACCACTTGCAGGGTGATGGGCGGGCCAGCGGCACGATTCCACGACTGATAGCCCCATTCCTGAATGAAATACGGATAGCCCTGCGTCAGCCGGAAAATCTCCTTCAGCGCGGCGGCCTCAAACTCCACGCCGACCGCCTTGGTCGGGTCTTGCAACGCTTGGTTGGCGTCCGGCTCCGACAATGCGCCAATTTCCGGGAAACTGAACAACCGCTCGGCGTAGGATTTGGATTCACCGGCGCGGCGCGGCAGAATCGGCAGGCCCGCGCCGAGCAGCACCATCGGCAACTGCCGCTGCTGCATCTTGTGCATGGCCATGATGAGCGCGCTCAGTTCCCGAGCGTTGAAATACTGAAGCTCGTCAATCAGCAGCGCCACCGGCGTCTGCCGTTCCTCGGCGGCCTCGGCCACCGCCATGAACAGGTTGGGTAGGTCACTTTCCAAATCGCCGCTGTCCGCCGCGCCCTGTTCGGGTTCGATATCCAGCCCGACTTCGAGGTCGCCCATAGTCAGCTTGACGCTGTTGATGAACCCCTTGAGCACCGCCAACCCGCGTTTGGCCTTGTCGCCCGCGCCTGCCACCCGGTCCAACTCGAACAGCAGCTTCCGCAGTGGCGGCACCAGCATGGCCGCCAGCGCTTTGTCCTCGTGCGCCTCCAACTGCACCGTGCGGTAGCCGGTTTTGGCGGCGAGCCGCTCAATTTCATTGAGCAACACCGTCTTGCCAACGCCGCGCAGCCCGGTCAGCAGGAGGCTTTTTTCGGGGCGTCGTTCTTTCACGCGCCCCCAGCAGCACGCGGGCTTGCTCAAGGATTCCGACGCGTCCGACCAGCTCGGGCGGTGGTGAGCCTGCGCCGGGGGAAAACGGGTTTTTAATCGGGTCCATAACGATTTTGGCGACTTCTACCTATTCCTAACCATGTCTAGCAGTTCTCCGCTAGAAGCGACCATAAACAGGTAGAGGTGCGCTGGCAACGGGCAATGGCACTTGGCAGCGGTGCTTCACACGTCCTGGCACTTGGCGTCAACGGCAATTAGTTTTCGGGTGCCCATGCCGTGGCGATGGTGGACAACAAATCCCAGAATGCCAGTATCGCGCAGGAAAGTCATCCGGCACTATGCACCATGAACAACGCCACGCCATGACGCTGCCCCTCGCCGGCGTCGCCCTGCTCTGCGCGACGCAGCATACCGCCGCCCGTGCCTTCGGAGCGGACGCGAAGGACGTGCGTTCAGGTTCCAGAGTCTAGGCGGTGATTATGGGTTTTTCATACCACTTTTCTCGGGAACGCCCAGACTCGTGCCAGAAACTGCGATGCCTACTGCTTGTCGCTGACGGTGGCCTCTGGCGGGGCGTTGGTGACGGAGGGAGGGGGGGACGAAAGCTTCAGCTTGGCCTTGGCGGGCGGGGCGTTGGTGGAGCCGGACTTCTTCTCCTTGCGGTCGGGGTCCAGCTTCTTGGGCGAACGCGTGGCCTTGATCTCGACATCGAACTTCGCGCTCTGCTCCGGGGTCAACTCGGCGCGGATGCTCTCGGTCACGGTGCGGACCTCTTCCTTCATCTTTGCGGCGACGGGGTCCCAGTAGGGTTTCGTGCGCTGGTTGCTGTCGCGCAGGAGGTGGCCGATGCGGTCGTGCTGCTCCGGGGTGAGGTCGAGCTGCTTCTGGAGGCGCCCTAGGAACTCGGCGCGCTGAATCTGGCTGTAGGTGAGCTGCTGGGCGGGGCGGGCTGCCGCGCGGGGCGGGCGCTCAACGAGGGTAGTGACAAGTGCGCCGGTCACGACGCCGGTGCCGTAGATCAACACCGTGGCGAGGATGAACTTCCACGGATTCACCGGTTATTCGCCCGCGACGTCGTCGCCGGACAGGAGGGTGTTTTCGATGGCTTGCTCAAGGTTCTGGCTCTCCGGCTCCGGATGCATGGTGGCGAGCACCCAGACCCCGAGCGCGGCCATGACCGACATACAGGGCGCGACCGCGCGCCAGAGCCAGCGGCCGCAGAGCGCCCACTCGTCCACCTTCAGCGGGGCGGTGAGCCGCGCCATGATGCGCTGCTCGAACGCATACGGCACCTGGTCGCTCGGCGGGTTCGCCTTCGCGGCGGCGATCAGTTTTTGCTGGAGCTGTTCCAAATCCATAACAGTGGGGGCAGACGAGGTCGTCTTTCGGGCGGTTACAAATACTTCTCCCGCGTGAGCGTCTCCAAAATCTTTTTCATCTGCGCGCGGGCGCGGAAGGCGCGGACCTTCACCAGCGGGACGGACCAGCCGGTGAGATGGGAAATCTCCTTCACTGAGCGGTCCTCGATTTCCAGCAGGGTGATGATGAGCCGGGCTTCCGGCGCGAGCTGCGACAGGACGCGCTCGACCAGGGCGCGCGCGGCGTCGGTGTTCTTGCTGTTGTCCGCCGGGCTGGCGGCGAAGCGCTCCAGCCAGTCCACCTCGGGGTCGGAGAGGTCGGTGAGCGTCGTCTCGCGATTGCGCTGGTGGGCGCGCAGGAAGTCGTAGCAGGTGCGCACCGCCAGGCGCATGAGCCAGTGTTCAAAGGGGGCTTCGGCGCGGAAGCTGTCGAGCTTCTGGAACGCCTTGATGAAGACCTCCTGCACGATGTCCTGAATCTCATCCTCGCGCCGGGCGTAACGCCGGGCAGTGGCGAAGACGCGCGGCTGGTAGCGCGCGATGAGCGGCTCGAACTGCGCCACGTCGCCGGCGCGCACGGCGGCGATCAGCTCGGTATCGCTGGGTTCCATCGGGGCGGACTATGCAAAATCAGGTGGCCAAAAGCAAAAGCGCAAAGCCACCGCGCCGGGCGGTGGCTTCGGCAAGAGACGGGAAATAACCCGTTTGGTTACTGGTCCGCCGGCGGACGACGGGGCGGCTCGGGCTTGCGGTCGCCTTCCGGGCGAGGGGCACGCTCTCCATCGGGACGCGGACCCCGGTCCCCGTCCACGCGGGGCTTGCGCTCGGTGGCTTCCGGGCGGCGGTCGTCCTCACCAGCGGGTTTGCGCTCGGCGGGCTCAGGGCGGCGGTCGCCTTCGACGGCGGGCTTGCGGACTTTCTCCTCTTCGCGCGGGGTCGGCGGGCGGCGGAAGTCTCCTTCGGGTGCGGGTTTGCGTCCGTCGGGGGCGAAGTTGTCGCCCGCAGGACGGCGGGCATCTTGGCCACCTTGCACTGGGGCCTGCATTCCGGGGCGCGGGCCCATGCCGGCCACCATGGCGCGCAGCCGCTCGACGGTTTCCTTGGGCAACCGGTCACGCACCTGCGCGAAGGCGCGGGCGCGGGTGATGGTGGCCTCGGCTTCGAGTTTGGCGGCCTCCATGATCTTGTCGCGGATGAGGCTCTCGTTGGGCTTGTCGGCCAGCGCCGCCTCGGCGATCTCACGGCGGAGGTGCATGGAGCGCTCGCCGATTTCACGCATGACGTGCTGGTTGGCCTCGAAGAAACCGCGCAGCACGCCGCGCTGGTCCTCGTTCAGATCACGGAAGAGTTCCTGCGGGTTGAACTGGCCTTGGGGTTGGCCGCGCTGGCCTTCCCCGGGGCGGGCTTCACCGCGCTCGCCACGCGGGGCGTCGTCGCGGCGGCTCTCGGCCGGGCGCGCTTCCCCACGCGGGGCTTCACCGGGACGGAAGTCGCCACGCGGCGGGCGCTGGCCTTCGGCGGGGCGCTCTTCGTGGGGGCGGGCGTCCCGTGGCCGTTCATCACGGGCGCGCTCCTGGGCGCGGCTGGCATCCGGCCAGGCCGTGAGGGAAAAGCCGCACAGCGCTGCGAACAGCGGGCGGGAGACAAGGGGCAGTTTCATAATTTCTGTTGGTGCGCCCGGCACGGGTGTGATTGCCCGGCTTGGTTAGTTCAACGCCAGCCGTAAAAAAATTCGCGGCAGCAGTCCAGTGACAGACGCGCCTGCCTGCGAGGTGTTACAATGAAATTCCGGAGCGGAGCGGGGCGGAGACGACGCGACCGTGAGCCGAGGAGCTGGGGCCGCCTTCTCCCCAGCTCCCGGTCTCTCCAGCCGCCCTTCCCGTCCTGCCTTGCCCGTCGCCCGCAGTCCTCTACGGTCCCCGCGTGCCGGTCTTTCACGAATGCCAGCGTTGCACCGCCTGTTGCCGATGGCCGGGCCTGGTGCCGCTCACGGAGGCGGAGATAGCCCGGCTCGCGGGCTTTCGCGGCCTGAGCGAGTGCGACTTCATCCAGCAGTTCACGCGGCTGCGCCCCGACCGGCGCGGTTTGGCGCTGATGGACAAGCCCAACGGCGAATGCGTCTTCCTCGACGGCGAGAACTGCGCGGTGCAGCCGGTGAAGCCGCAGCAATGCCGGGACTTCCCGAACTTGTGGAACTTCCCCGGCTTCGAGCAGACCTGCCGCGCGGTGCCCAAGCTGGTTTCCGACGAGGAATACCGCCGGCTCGTGGCGGCGGCGACGGGGCGAGAGCTGAAGTTGTAGCGGCGCTCGGTGAGCGACGGTCGATCGGAGCAACGACGGTCACCGACCGCCGCTACAGCGCCCGCTCACTCCCGCGTGATGCTGAGGGTCTGCTCGAACTCCACCGAGTAGGCCCGCAGCAGCGCGATGATCTTGTCCGGCTGCTGGGAGATGCTTTCCACCATGCGCGGCGCGATCTCTGGCTTGCGGCGCATCAACTCCACCGCCGCCACGATGAGCGAAAGGTGGTTGTTGATGTCATGTCGCGTGATGGCGAGCTTCTCGTTCAGCTCGGCGACTTGCTCCGGGGTGAGCGTGACGGGGGTTTGAGGCATTCCCATGCGGTAGAGTGGCTGGTTTGGGGTGCGTGCGGCAAGCCCGCTTCCGCCGCTCAAAGCTTGTGGTCCGCAGGCTTCACGCCCTTCTTCGCCCCGTTGAAGCCGTAGGCCGACGGCTTGTATTCGCCGACGATGGCCACCTCGGCCTGGGCAGGAATCGGGAGGCCGACGAACTGGTAAGTCGCGTTGACCAGCAGGCGGCGCAACGCGTCGTTCTCGAGGTCGGTGGAGGAACCCATCGTGGTGGCAAACGCCTGGCCGGGCTTGCCGCCGGGCACTTGATAGCTCTTCGTCCACGCCACCGGCATCATCGGGTCGTTCTTCTTGCCCTCGACCGGTTCGTCGTCCGTGGGCTTGAGGCCGAAGTTCCGGTCGTCCTTGTCCGCCGGGCCTTTGCGCTTGAGCACTTGGCCGAGCACCAAGGGCTTGGCGTCGCCGGGCAGCGGCAACCGCACGCCATACACATCCGTCGCGCCCCAAAGCTCGCCGTCCTTGATGCCGCTCAACAGCGCGTTACCCTTCGCGTCCGGCGCGAACAGGCCGCGCGTGGACTCGCTCTTGTGGCCGCCGTGATGGCTGATCCACTGCTCGCCCAGCACGAGGCGACCGAAGCCATCCTTCCACTCCTTCAGCTCGCCACCGTAGCCATTGTTGTAATGGGCATAGGTGCCCTTGAGGCCGTTGAACGCGTGCGTCGCCGTGCGCAGGCCGATGACGGGCTTGCCGGCCTTGAGGAAGTCGTCGAGCGGCTTCATCTGCTCGTCGGGCAGGTTGCGGAAACGCGTCAGGATGATGAGCAAGTCCGCGCTGTTCAACGCCTCGGTGCCGGGGACGTTGTTGCCCTTGTTCGGGCTGATCTCGCCCGTCGCCGGATCAATGGGAAACAGCACCGTGCATTTGAAACCGTGGCGCTGGCTGAGAATCTTGCCGAGCTGCGGCAAGCCCTCTTCGCTGCGATACTCCTCGTCGCCGGAGATGAGCACGATGTGCTTGCCCTGGCCGGGGCCGGGCTTGGGTTCGTAAGTGACCCAGGTCGGATCGGCGGCGCTGGTGGCGGCGCTGAACGCCGTGGCCAGCAAGGCTCCGAGGGCGCGGCGGGTAAGGTAGGAAGTCAGTTTCATGTTTAAGTTCGGCGTTGGACGCGGTCCCGACTTTAGGGCTTCGGCCAATTCCTGCAATGCGCTTTTGGCGAAACGAAGCAGTCGAATAAGCCGAATGGACCACAGCGCCACGATGAACACAGAGGAAAACGACCGTTGGCCTCGGACCCCAAGGGACACCGTTCAAGGCCTCACCATGCGCCGCCAGTTCCGTATCCTTTCTCGGTGTTCATCGTGGCTCTGTGGTTCAATTGGGTGTTCCCACTGACTCGTTCCCGCTGAGTGGTCCCAGCCCGGGGCGCAACTTGGCACCCGCACCATCCGCCTCCCCCTCCTCCATCCGATGGAGGAGAGGGCCGGGGAGAGGAGGGGCGTTCCGCTAGCCCTACTTGGCGGATTCGACCCTCCTTTCGAGTATTTTCGGGGGTGGCTCGTGCTGATTTGCCAATGATTCGCCACTTGCCTGCAGCCAAAGTG
>JAYTIO010000116.1:0-9703 GCA_043731805.1 Pedosphaera sp.
GACCCGGCGGACGTTGGCCATCGGGGTCTTGCCGGGGTTGAAGATCGATCCTTGATACGTGGCGGGGAGGAAGCCGCTGTTGAAGTTGTCGAGTCCGCCGGGCGGGATGAGCCCGCCGTTGAGCACCACGAAGCCGGGCAGGTCGGCGTTCTCGCTGCCGAGGCCGTAGCCGGCCCACGCGCCCATGCTGGGCCGCCCCTGCAAGCCGCTGCCGGTGTGGAGGAAGTAGTTCGCGTTCGTGTGCTCGGAGAAGGCGCTCGTCATTGAGCGCACGACGGCGAGGTCGTCCACGCACTGCGCGACGTGCGGGAAAAGGCTGCTGACGGGAATGCCGCTTTGCCCGTGCTGTTGAAATTCCCACAGCGAGCCGAGGGTGTTGCCGTTGTTGTTGAACTGCGTCGGCTCCATCTTCATCGCGAATGGCTTGCCGTTCTCCGCCGTGAGCCGGGGCTTGGGGTCGAAGGTGTCCACCTGCGAGGGGCCGCCGTCCATGTAGAGGAAGATGACGGAGCGGGCGCGCGGCGCGACGTGCGGGGCACGCGGGGCGAGGGAGTTGGCGGAGCTGGCGGAGGACTTGTCCGCGAGCAAGGAGGTGAGGGCGAGGGCGCCGAAGCCGTTGGCGCAGCGGGCGAGCATGGCGCGGCGGCTTACAGTGCGAGATGCGGGCATGAGGTTCATCCTGAAGGGCGCGGCGGATTGGAGCGCGGACGCCTACGTCCGCGTAAGCTGCTTGCGAGCGAAAATCGGGTCTCGGCGCGTGGGTTCATCAGTTCAGGTAGATGAACTCCTTCACGTTGAAGAGCACGTGGGCGAGGTCGGCCCAAATACGTTCGTCGGTGGGCGCGGCTCCGAGGCTCTGGGACTGCGCGGTGGCGAAGGCGAGGGCGTCTTTCAGCTCGCCGGGCGCGGGCGGGCGGGCGAAGGCGGCGAGATACATCTGGTGCACGCGCTCGGCGGGGTCGCTGACGGACGCGAGGCGTTTCGCCCAGACGCGCGACTGGTCCACGATGAACGGGTCGTTCATCAGGATGAGCGCTTGGGCGGGGACGTTGGAGACGTTGCGTCGGCCCATCGTGGTGAAGGGAATGGGCATGTCGAAGGCCAGCATCATGGGCGGGAGGAAGTTGCGGCGCACCGAGGTGTAAATGCTCCGCCGACCCGCGCCGTCGAGCGGGCCGCTGCTGGGTTTGCCCCGGCCGTCCATGAAGGGCGTGAGATGCACCATGACGCTCGGGCCACCGACCTTTGGGTCGAGGCGACCGGAGACGGTGAGCACCGCGTCGCGGATGGCCTCGCCTTCGAGGCGGCGCAGGTTCATGCGGTGGAGCAAGGCGTTTTCGGGGTCGAGCTCTTCGGCGCGGGCGTCGGTCGGGGCGCTGGACATTTGGTAAGCCTGCGTGAGCACCAGCTCGCGGACGAGGCGCTTCACGGACCAGTTGAGGTCGCGGACGAAATGGACGGCGAGGTGGTCGAGCAGCTCGGGGTGCGACGGCGGTTGGCCGAGCACGCCGAAGTTGTCCACGGTCGGCACGAGGCCGCGCCCGAAGAGGTGGTGCCACACCCGGTTCACGATGACGCGGGCGGTGAAGGGATTGGCGGGGCCAACGATTTGTTGCGCGAGTTCGAGGCGGCCACTGCCGGTGGCGAAGGTCTGCGGCTGCGTGCCGGACAACGCTTCGAGGAAGCGGCGGGGCGTGGCTCCGGCGGGGTTGCGCGACTGGCCACGGACGAGAAGAAACTCGTCCACGCCGTTGCCGTCGAGCATGGCGGGGGCGGTCACGGTGATGGGCTGGATACGCGCGACCAGCTCGGTGCGGCGGGCGAACGCGGGCTTGGCGGCGGCGGCGAGCTGCTGGCGCTCGGCGCTGCCGGGCGGGCAGAGGAGGTCGAGGTTTTGCACGAGCCAGTCGGCGAGCTCGGCGGCGGCGGTCGAGGGCAAGGAACCCTTCTCCATTTGCGCGGCGACGCTGCGGAAGGAGCGCTGCAACGTGGCGGCGATGATGGCCGGCGAGTCCACTTCTACCGCGTCGAGTGCGGCGTGGAGCAACTCGTTGGGCGCTTCGGGCAAGAGCGGTTTCACATCCGCTTGCACGACCATCGCGATAGCGAGCGGAGCTGCGCCGATGGGGCTGAACTGGGCGTGGACGCGCTGGCCGCGATAGGCCGCGAGCGGGTGTTCGACCCAGCGCCAGTGGTCGCGGTCGTCCTTGAACTCGCGCAAGAGCGCGCCGTGGAGCGGACCTTGGATGATGAGGTGCGAGGCAACGTTCGCGTAGGCGCGCACGGGGCCGCGCACCAGATACCAGAGGCTGCCGGCGGTGAGGGTCACGTCGGGGGTGCGGAGGGTTTGGCCGCTGCGTTCCCAAGTGCCGAGCGGGCCACCGTCGCGCTCGACGCCTTTGGTGGCGAGGGCGCTCCACGCGAGGTCGCGCACGGCGGCGGGGCGGGAAGCGATGCCGGCGAGGGGTTGCTGCTCGCTGGTGCCGAGAAGGATTTCGCCGGGCTGCGCGGGGCGCGCGCCGAAGCTCCAGCCGTCTTGCACCCAGTCCTTCGCGCCGGGTTGGGCGTAGTCCACAACCACGCCGGGCGGCAGGGACACGCCTGTCCCCGGTGCCGGTAAGGCCGAGGGTTTGTTCGCGGCGCGGCGCGGCCTCCGTGAAGGGCTTGTCCCCGTCTCGGCGGTGTTGGCGGGGCTTGGGAGGAGGTTCCTCGTCACGGCGAAGGCGTGGAGCGGGTGGTCGGGGTTGGCCTTGGCTTGTTGGAGTGCGGTGGTCCACGCGGCGGTGGGCGTGGGGTTGAGAAGGGTTTCAGCCAAGCGCTCCAAGCCGGGGCGGAGTGCGCGGGCGGTGGCTTGGAGCAACTTGCTTTGCTCGTCGGCGCGGAGTTGCGCGAGCTGCGCGGCGACTTCGCGGTGAGTTTCCATCACGGCGAAGGGGGCTTGGCGATAGGTGCTGCTGATGAGGAAGCCGGCGAGCGCGTAGTAGTCGCGCTGGGAGATGGCGTCGAACTTGTGGTCGTGGCAGCGGGCGCAGGCGATGGTCATGCCGAGGAAGGTTTTCGACATCACGTCGAGGCGGTTGTCCATGCGGTCGCACTCGTCCTGACGGATGTCCACGGGCGAGTGGACTTCCTCGCCGAGGAACCAGAAGCCGGTGCCGAGGATGGATTCGTTGCCGCCGGTGGCGGGGTTGAGGCGGGGCTTCGCGACGAGGTCGCCGGCGAGGTGTTCGACGACGAACTGGTTGTAAGGCACGTCGGCGTTGAGAGCGCGGATGACGTAGTCGCGGTAGTGGTAGGCGTTCGGGATGATGGGCTCGAACTCGTGGCCGCGCGTCTCGGCGTAACGGACAAGGTCGAGCCAGTGGCGCGCCCAGCGCTCGCCGAATGCGGGGGAGGCGAGCAGACGGTCCACTGCGCGTTCGTAGGCGGTCTCACTTTCTCGCTTTCTCACTTTCTCACCTGCCTGCGCGGGAGCAGGTGTGAGAGAGGGAGGGTGAGAGAGTGAGAGGGAGTATGCTTCCACATCCTCGAGCTTCGGGGGCAGGCCGGTGAGGTCGAAGTGAAGGCGGCGCAGGAGGGTGAGCGGCGGGGCTGCGGGGGCGGGCGTGAGTTGCTGCGCTTCCAGCTTCGCGAGGAGGAAGCGGTCCACGGGTTGGGCGCTCCAGGCGGGGTTCTTCACGGTGGGGACAGGCCCGGCAAGCGGGGGCTGCCAGCTCCAGTGCGTTTGTTTCCGCAGTTGGAGGTCGAAGCCTTTTGTCGCGGCGCGGGCAGTGCCGGTCTCCGCGGGCCAGGGCGCGCCACGCTTCACCCACTCCACGAGGGCGGCGGTTTGCGCGTCGCTCAGGCGGGACTTGGGCGGCATCTGCAAGTCTTGGTTGCCGTAGCCCACGGCTTCGATGAGGAGGCTCTTGTCCGGTTGACCGGGGACGATGGCGGGGCGGGTGTCGCCGCCTTTGAGCACGGCCTCGCGGGAGTCGAGGCGCAGGCCGCCCTTGAGTTTCTTCGCGCTGGCGCTGTGGCACTCGTAGCAACGCTCGGCGAGCAAGGGGCGGATGCGTTGCTCGAAGAACTCGAGGTCCTTGGCGGGGAATGACGGGGCAGCGCTGAAAGTAAGTTGCGCGGTGGCCCAGAGGCAGAAGACGAGCGAACGCGCGAAGCGTCTGGTCTGCGGCGACTTCAGCGCCGCTATCGGGACCGTGCTGGCTACTGGGACGCCCAACAAAGCGGTGCTAAAGCCACCGCAGGCCACACGCTGTGGGACGCCGTGGCCAGGCAGGCAAAAGTCGGCACGTTGCTCGGGCAACGGGTGATGTAAGTTCCGCACGGGGAGTCGGACGGGGCGGCTAGGACGAGAGTTCAAGACGGCAGTTGGAGCGCGGACGCCTACGACCGCAGCGGGTTTAGGAGGAAAGGACAGGGGCTGCGGATGTGGGCATCCGCGCTCCCATCGCTGGTCATTTCATCACCGGGCCGTCGAGGGGCTTGCCGTTGGTGTCGAGGATTTGCACCTCGTGGATGCCGGGGCCTTTTTCTTCGGTGAAGGTCCACACGACTTTTTTATCGGGCGTCACTTCGAGGAGCTTGGTCCGGTTCGCGCCGATGGCGTAGCTACAGATGACCGTGTTGCCATTGGGCAATCGTTGCGCGCCGCAGGGGTCGTTGAGGAGTTTGCCCGGCAAGTCCGCGTTGGAGAGCTGCCACACGATTTTCCCCGCACCATCCACTTCGACCACCAAGTTGCCGTGCGTGCAGTTGACGAGCGTGTTGCCGTTGGCCAGGCGGATGGCGGTGAAGGGCCAACTGTCCTTCGGCTCGGAGGGCGTCTTGAACTCCCACACGTTCTCGCCCTTGGGCGTGTATTCGCGGACGACCTTGTCGAAGAGCTGGGGCACGAGGTAATTGCCGTTGGGCAGCTTGCGCGCCATGCGGCTTTCCATGTGGTGGTTGGTGTTCTGGCACTGAAGCGGCACCTCGACCACAATCTCGCCCGCGCGGTTCACTTCCAGAATGCGCGGCTTCGCGCCAGCCTCGGTGAGCATGATGTTGCCGTTGGGCAGGGCCTGCGCGGTGTTGACCTCGGACTGCGTGCCTTTGAACTCGAACACGGTCTTGAAGTCGCGGGTGACTTCGACGACCGCGCCGCCGGGGTAATCCTTATTCTTGGACACGGCGAGCAGGAGGTTGCCGTTCGGCAGGACGAAGCCGTCGCGGGTCGAGCCGGGATACTTCCAGATGGTCTTGCCCTCGCCATCAACGATGCGCGTCTCGCCGCCCGTGGCGAGAAAGGAGTGGGTGATGGGAGTTTGGGCTTGGGCGGGAATGCTGGCCAGCGTGAGTGCGGTGGCCAGCAGCGCAGTGCGAAGGGTTTGTTGCATGGCGGGATTGAAGACGGATTGCGCCAGGTAAGCAATCGCAACTCCACGCGCAGGGTCGCGGCTGTCGAGTTATCGGTGCGGCTACGGGCAGCAGAAAGGTTTTGCCTGCCGCGCCGCACGCCGCCGCTGGGCGATGGTTGTTGGACCTCCGAAGTTTGGCCGGGAGCGCGGGGGCTGCGTTCAGGGAACGAATCCTTCGCGGATGCGAGACTTGAACCACTGGGCATCCTCGGCGCTCTTTGCCACGGGCACTGGCACGCTATTGACCGTCGTCAACTGCGCCCACTTGCGTGATTCGACATGACCGTCCACGAAGCTGATTGCCGTGGCCCCGCCGTGCAAGGCGGCGGGCCGGTTGCCGAACTGGCTGTTGCTGGCGCTGCCGGGAGTGTCAATGGTGGCCAAGATGACTGCGTCATCCGGGGTGTTCGGGTCTTCGTGGATGAAGGTCAGCAGATCGGAGGGCCGCCCCATCTCGTTCAGACGGCGGTAGGGAGTCAACCCGGCCGTGCCGTGATAGTTCGCGGGCTGGGCGGTCCAGCGGTCGCCAGTCATGAAATTGTTCATGGCCATACTGCGCACCCGGCCAGCGGGGTGGCCGGGAAGGTCCAGTTTGTCCGACGGGCATTTGAAGATGCCGGGGGCACCGGCATAGCGGCCCATCTGGGCGTTCATGAAGAAACTGACGTTGGTCACGCTTTCCACGACGTAGCTGCCTCCGGGGCCGCGCATCCAGCCGACGCACCAGGTGTCATTCGTCGCGGGCAGGCCCGGCCAGGTGCCGGGATAGTTGATGTTGCGCACCGGGCTGTCGTCCTGGTCACCGGCGTAGAGGGTCCAGGCGAGTTGCAGTTGTTTGTGGTTACTCAGGCATTGGGCACCTTGGGCTTTGGCCTGAGCCTGGGAGAGAACGGGGAGGAGCATTTCGGCCAGGATGGCGAGGATGGCGAGGACGACCAAAAGTTCGATGAGCGTAAACGCATACCGACGCGACAGGGTGTGTTGCACGAGAGAAACATCGGTAAGCCGGTCGGTCTGGGCCACGAGCTTTTGCACCTTTCGGATGTGAATTAGCGCGGTCCAGATGCGGCTTCGGGCGGGCGCCGCCGATGCCGGTTAGCCTCACGATTTGGTGGCTTGCCCATCGGCCCAGCTCGACTACCCTACGCACACGTATGAACTCCGACCACACCTACGACGCCGTCATCATCGGTGGCGGCCCCGCTGGCTGCTCGGCGGCGAGCATCCTCGCCGAGTTCGGCCACCGGGTGCTGGTGCTGGAACGCGAAAAGTTCCCCCGCTATCACATCGGCGAGTCGCTCATCCCCTTCACCTACGGGCCGCTGGAGCGGCTCGGGCTGGTGCCGCAAATGAAGGCATCGGCCTTCCAGAAGAAATACAGCGTCGTCTTCGTGCAGCCAGACGGGCGGGCGGGCCAGCCGTTCTACTTCTTCAACCGCTACGACCGCGAGACCGTGGCGCAGACCTGGCAGGTGCTGCGCTCGGAGTTTGATCAGATGCTGATGGACCACGCGCGCGGCCGGGGCGCGGAGGTGCGAGAGGAAATTAGCGTGAAGGAATTGCTGCGCGAAGCGGGCAAGGTGGCCGGGGTGCGGGCCGTGCTGAAGTCCGGCGAAGTCGTCGAGTTCCGCGCGCCCATCACGCTGGATTGCACCGGCAAGGAGGCCTTCACCTCCGTCCGCAACGGTTGGCGCATGAAGGATCCCTACCTCAACAAGATCGCCGTCTGGACCTACTACCGCGGCTCGAAGCGCGAGCCGGGCGTGGACGAGGGACAGACCACCGTCGCCTACGTGCCGGACAAAGGCTGGTTCTGGCACATCCCGCAGCACAACGACATGGTCAGCGTCGGCGTGGTGGCGGAGGGCAAGTATCTCACGCGCGACGGCGTGCGCGATCCAAAGGCCATCTTCCACCGCGAGGTCGAGGAAAACCTTTGGATCAAGGACCACCTCTCGGTCGGCCAGTCCACCGGCGACTACTACCTGACCAGCGAGTATTCGCACCACGCGCGCCACTGCGGCAGCGACGGACTGCTGCTCTTGGGCGACGCGTTCGCGTTCCTTGATCCCGTGTTCAGCAGCGGCCTGATGCTCGCGTTGAAGAGCGGCGTGATGGCGGGCGAGGAGATTCACCGGGCGCTGCTGGAGAACGACTTTTCCCCCGCGCGCTTCGCCGGCTACGCCACGCAGATGCGGCAGGGCGTGGAGAACATGAGGAAGCTGGTCTATGCCTTCTACGATCCGAACTTCTCCTTCAAGGATGTCATCATGAAGTATCCCGACGCCGCCCGCGAAATCACCGACTGCCTCAGCGGCGACGTGAACAAGGACTTCACCCGCCTGTGGGACCGCATCCGCGAGTTCGTGCCCCTGCCGGACGACCTGCCGGTGGGGCAGCCGCTGACTTGAGCCACAGATGAAACACAGATGCAGGAGACGAGGATTTATGAGGAGAGCAGGAAGGCAGGAAGAAAATCCGCAACGTCCCGAGCCCCCGCCCCTCCTGCATTCCTGCTCTCCTGATAAAGACTCTCCCCTCCCATCTGTGTTTCAGCTGTGTCCATCTGTGGCTAAAACCCCGGCATGAACCTCATCCAGATCACCCCCGGCGCGGGCGGGATGTATTGCGGAAATTGCTTCCGCGACAACGCGCTTGTCGCCGCGCTGCGCCGGCGCGGGCACGACGTGCTCATGGTGCCGCTCTACCTGCCCATGACGCTGGATGAGGAGAACCAGAGCGCCGGCACACCGACCTTCTTCGGCGGCATCAATGTCTATCTCCAGCAGCAATCCGCCTTCTTCCGCCGCGCGCCCAAGTGGCTGCACTCGCTGCTCGACTCGCCCGCGCTGCTCAAGCTCGCCGCTGGCCGCGCCGCCAAGACCCGCGCTGCCGACGTGGGCGAACTCACCTTCTCCATGCTGCGCGGCGAGGAAGGCAACCAAGTGCGCGAACTGGACGAGTTGCTCGCCTGGCTGAAGACCCAGCCGCGCCCCGACGTGGTGATGCTCTCGAACGCCATGCTCGTGGGCCTCGCGCGCAAGCTGAAGGCCGAGCTGGGCTGCAAGGTCGTCTGCAACCTTCAGGGCGAAGACGCGTTCCTCGACGCCATGACCAGCCCGTTGCGCGAGCAAGTCTGGGCGCTGCTGGCCGAGCGCTGCCGCGACTGCGACCTCTTCCTCGCCCCGAGCCGCTACTTCGGCGACACGATGGCGCAGCGCCTGGGGCTGCCGGCGGAGCGGGTCAAAGTCGTCTTTAACGGCATCAGTTTGGAGGGATACTCCGAAATTCCGAATTCCGAATTCCGAATTCCGAATTCTCCAACCCTCGGCTACTTCGCGCGCATGTGCCGGGAGAAGGGGCTCGACCTCGCGGTCGAAACCTTCATCGAGCTGAAGCGGCGCGGGACGGTGCCGGGCTTAAAGTTCAAGGTCGGCGGCGGGTGCGGGCCGGGGGACGAGGTGTTCGTCGCGCAGCTCAAGAGGCATCTCCGTCGCGCGGGCTGCCTGGGCGACGTCGAGTTTCACCGGAACCTCACGCGCGAACAGAAGGTGAACTTCCTGCAATCACTCACCGTGTTCTCCGTGCCCGCGCTCTACGGCGAAGGCTTCGGGCTGTATCTCATCGAAGCCCTGGCGGCGGGCGTGCCCGTGGTGCAACCGCGTCACGCGGCCTTCCCGGAAATCGTCGCGGCCACCGGCGGTGGTCTCATCGCCGAGGCGAATGCGGCGGCGTTGGCGACGGCCATCGAGGGGCTGTTGCTCGACCCCGCACGGGCCAAGGCGCTGGGCGAGGCCGGGCGGCGCGCGGTGCGGGAACGGTTCACGATGGAGCAGATGGCGTTGGGCGTGGAGACGGCGCTGGGTGGGTTGCGGAGCTGGTAGGGGGAGGACTCCGTCGCCCCCATCTGCCGACGCAGGAGGCGCGAGCGCAGCGAGTTTCTTGGTCGTGCGTGCAACCGAGATGCTCGCCACGTTCGAAGTGGAGGCTCGACCGAGTCTCGCCCTACCGGCGCTGGAGCTCCCAGTCTGGTCGCCGCCCATGCCGGCCGCGCCGAGGCGCTTGAGCATGGCGGGAAGGTCGCCGCACGGGCGCGGAGACGGAGGAGGTTTTTCAGAAATGTGCTGTCGCTGGCGGGCGCGGCGGAGTATCCAAACCCTACCTATGACGGCTAAATCCCTCGTCCTCGGTTTGCTTGGCGGCGTGCTGCTAGCCCTACTTGGCGGATTCGACCCTCCTTTCGAGTATTTTCGGGGGTGGCTCGTGCTGATTTGCCAATGATTCGCCACTTGCCTGCAGCCAAAGTG
>JAYTIO010000117.1:0-3608 GCA_043731805.1 Pedosphaera sp.
GACGGGTTCGTAGCCGTCGAGCCAGATGTATTCGAGTTTGTATTTCGCCATGTGCGTGATGGTTTTCAGTTCAGTTTTGCGCGACG
This sequence comes from Pedosphaera sp., assembly GCA_043731805.1. Classification (GTDB taxonomy): domain Bacteria; phylum Verrucomicrobiota; class Verrucomicrobiia; order Limisphaerales; family SXTU01; genus SXTU01. The sequence goes on from JAYTIO010000117.1 coordinate 87, forward strand.
CAAAGAAGCCTCGCTTCCTGTAAATCGCTTGGCGGCGAGTTGAGCAGGGCGAATGCCACGGGGCAAGGGTATTTCAATGCCGGCGCGGCTGAAGTGCGTTCCGCCCTTGCTAGCCAAGGGTTTTAAGCAGGGTGGAAGTTTTCCGGCCAAACTTCGTGCGTCGGTCGCGCTGGCTAGAATTGGACAAGCTGTGCAATCCGGCGTGGCGCGGCTTTGCAACTTGGCTCGCGTTCGCCATGCTGCCCGGCACGTCCGCCAAGCCGACGGATGGGACCGCGATGCTGACTGTCAAAGACACGCTCCGAGCGACGGTGAACCTGACCTTCGATGGGCGGGTCATCAAGGTCTTCCATGGGCCGAGTGCGCCGGGGCGCTTCGCCAACGAGGTGCGCGTGCTGCGGCTGCTGGAGGCGCGCGGCTGCGGGTTTGTGCCCCGGCTGCTGGAGGCGGACCCGGCGAAGCTGCGGCTCGTCACCACGAATTGCGGCAGCCGCGTGGAGCATCTGGACGCGGCGCGCACGCAGGAACTCTTCGCCGAGCTGGAACAGTTCGGCGTGCGACATGATGACCCGGAGCTGCGGAACGTGACTTACCGGCAGACGGACGGGCGGTTCTGCGTGATTGATTTCGAGCTGGCCACGCTGCTGCCGGGCTTCAAGTAATTGTCCTCACATGATTCACCCCCAACCCGAATCCACGACTGTCGCCCGCCTCCAGTGGTCCGGCCGCACGGACCGAGGCAAGGTCCGGCCTAACAACGAGGACGCCTTCCTCGGGCTGCGCTTCGACGCGGGTGAGGTGCAACACTTGGGCAAGGTGGGCGCGGCCCCAACGAGCCAGATGGATTTCGCCTTCGCGGTGAGCGATGGCATGGGCGGGGCGAAGGCCGGGGAATACGCCAGCCGGATCGCGGTGGAGAAGATCACGAAGCTGCTGCCCCGCTCGTTCCGCCAGTCCGCCACCGGGCTGACCGCCGGTTTCGGCGACGTGCTGACGGAGGTGTTCACCCAGGTGCATCGGGCGCTGGTCTATGTGGGCGAGAGCTACGACGAGTGCCGGGGGATGGAAGCGACGTTGAGCCTGTGCTGGTTCACGCCGGGCTGGCTGTATTTTGGCCACATCGGGGACAGCCGGATTTACTACCTGCCGAAGCGGGTGGACACGCTCAAGCAACTGAGTGAGGACGACACGCACGTGGGCTGGCTGTTCCGCCACGGGCAGCTTAACGAACGGGAGGCGCGCAACCATCCCCGCCGAAACGTGCTCCAGAAGGCACTCGGGGGCGGCAACCAGTTCGTGGACCCGCAGGTGGGCGCGGTGGCTTACGAGCCGGGGGACATTTTTCTCCTCTGCACGGACGGGCTGACGGAGGGGCTTTACAACCACCAACTCGTCGAACTGCTACGCGCCCCGGAGCCCGCCGCGAGCGATGACACGGCGCACCGCGTGGTGGAAGCATCGCTGGCGAACGACGGCCGGGACAACACGACGGCGCTGGTGATTCGGGCGGTTTGAGTGAGAACACTTCCTTGTGTGAGGCTTCCGCCCGCCCGTCCCCGCACAAGCCGCCCGCCGCCCAAAAAAAGAACCCGCCGCACCGGGTGTATCCGGTGCGGCGGGTGTTGTGCGAACAGGCGATTAACCGTGGTAGCCTTCTTCGCCGTGTTCCGCGAGGTCGAGGCCGATGGTCTCGACTTCTTCCGTCGGGCGCAGACCCACAACAGCCTTCACGATGAAGGCGATGATGAGCGTGCCCACGACCGAAACCACGAGCGTGATCACGACGGCCTTGACCTGCTCCATCAGGAGCGGCTGGAAGAGCGAGTCGGTCACGTAGGCCTTGAGGTTCGTGGCGAGGTTGGCGTTGGCTTCGTTGCGGGCCAGCATGCCGGTGAGGAGCGCGCCGAGCGTGCCGCCGACGGCGTGGACGCCGAAGGTGTCGAGCGCGTCGTCATAGCCGAACATGGCCTTGAGCTTGGTGCAGGCGAAGAACGGGATAATGCCCGCCAGGACGCCGATGACCATTGCGCCGCTGGGGGTGATGAAGCCGCAGGCCGGCGTGACGACGACTAGGCCGGCGACCGCGCCGGAGCAGAAGCCAAGGACGGAAGGCTTGCCCTTGAGGACGTATTCCAGCATGGCCCACACGAAGGAACCGACCGCCGCCGCGATGGTGGTGGTGGTGAAGGCGTTGGCCGCGACCCCGTCGGCGGCGACCGCCGAACCGGCGTTGAAACCATACCAGCCAACCCAGAGCATGCCGGTGCCGATGGCGCACATCGTCATGCTGTGCGGTTGCATGGGCTGCTTGCCGAAACCGAGGCGCTTGCCCAGCAGGAGGCAGAGGATCAACGCGCTCCAGCCGGAGCTCATGTGCACCACGGTGCCGCCAGCGAAGTCAATGGCCTTGATGCTGGCGTCCGCGTTCCACACGCCGTTCATCACGCCCTTGATGCCCCAGACCCAGTGGGCGAGGGGGAAGTAAACCACGCACATCCAGAGCGTCACGAAAAGCAGGACGGCGGAGAACTTCATACGTTCGGCAATGGCGCCGATGATCAGCGCCGGGGTGATGATGGCGAACATGAGCTGATACATGGAGAACACGTTCTCGCTTACCCAGTAGCAGTAGTCCGTGTTGGGCGCGCCCGTCACGCCGGCCAGCAGCGCCTTGGCTTTGAAGTCACCCATCCACGCGCTCGCGCCGTCGCCACCGGCGAAGACGAAGCTGTAGCCGAAGAAATACCAGAGGATTGTCACCAGGCCCGCGATGCCGAAGCACTGGGCGATGACGGAGAGGATGTTCTTCTTACGCACTAGGCCGCCGTAGAAGAGGAACAGGCCGGGCAGGGTCATGAAGAGCACCAGCGCGGTGCAGATCATCTGGAAGCCGTTATGGCCGGGGCCGGCGACGCCAACCGAGGGCGTGGTCAGGTCCTTGGGCACTTCTTCGACTTCTTTGCCGTCCTTGCCCTTGACCTTCACCTTGAGCGCGGCGGTCGGGTCACCGTTGCCGATGTAGGCTTCGAGGCCGGCCACGCGCTGTTCGAGCGTCGGGTCGGGCTTCTTGGCCGGTTCCGGTGCCTTCGCGGCGGCGAGGCCTCCGGCAGCGGGCGCGGCGGGGGGAGCTTGGGCCAGCAGTGGGGTCGCCAGCAGGCCGAGGAGCGTGAGGGAGAGAATCAGTTTTTTCATGTTTAGTGTGCGTTCAATGGGTTGGAGTTGGCGGTTCAGACAGCGGCATCACCCTTCTCGTCGGTGCGGATGCGGATGGCGTCGTCCACGGTCGAGACGAAGACCTTGCCGTCCCCGATCTTGCCGGTCTTGGCGGCCTTCACAATGGCGGCGACAGCGGCGTCCACGCGGCCGTCGGGGAGCACCAGTTCGAGTTTGATCTTGGGGAGGAAGTCCACGGTGTATTCCGAACCGCGGTAGATTTCGGTGTGGCCCTTCTGGCGGCCAAACCCCTTCACCTCGGTGACGGTCATGCCCTCGACTCCGATGTCGCTCAGGGCGTCCTTCACT
>JAYTIO010000118.1:0-3664 GCA_043731805.1 Pedosphaera sp.
CTCGTCCTGCACGGCGGGGACGCGGCGGCCTTGCGCGCGGCGGGTGAAGAGGCGTTGGATGAAATCACCCGGCTGGAGGACGAACTCAGTTACTTCCGCGCGACCAGCCAGATTTACCGACTCAATCAGGAAGCCGCGCAGCACCCCGTGCGCGTCACGCCGTGGCTCTTCCGCCTGCTGCTCCACGCCCGCCAGCTCACGGCGGAAACCGGCGGCACCTTTGATATCACCGTCGCGCCGCTCATGCGCTGCTGGGGCTTCTACACGCGCGAAGGGCGCGTGCCGGAGCCGGAAGCGCTCGCCGTCGCCCGGGCCTGCGTGGGGATGCACTGGGTGGAGTTGAACGAAGGTGAGAGCACCGTCCGCTTCACGCGCCCCGGAGTGCAGCTCGACCTCGGCTCCATCGGCAAGGGCTACGCCGTCGAGCGCGCGGGCGAGCTGCTGCGCGCGGCCGGCGTGACCAGCGCGTTGCTGCACGGCGGCACCAGCACGGTGCTCGCGATTGGCACCCCGCCGGACGCGGACGGTTGGAAGATTGGGCTGGAACATCCTGCGGGTGAAGTCGCCCCAACTCAAAATTCAAAATTCAAAATTCAAAACTCTTCCCACCCGCTGGCCACGGTTTCCCTGCGCGACGAGTCCCTCTCCGTTTCCGCCGTCTGGGGCAAGTCCTTCACCGCTGCGGACCGCAGCTACGGCCACGTCATTGACCCGCGCACCGGCCAGCCGACGCAAGGCGCGCTGCTCGCCGCCATCGTGCTTCCGAGCGCCACGGAGAGCGACGCCCTCTCCACCATGCTGCTCACGCTCGGCCCGGACGGGTGGGTGCAAACGCTGCGGCTGCGCGAGGGAATGCAGGCCTTGGTGGCGGGCGTTGGCACTGGAGGAAAAACCTTCTCCCTCCGAACCACTCCTGCCTTCCGCCGTCCATAAGCTGCCTCGGTGCGGACGGGAGGTAAGCAGTGTTCAGCGGGGGTGTTGCGCCGCCGACCAACTACGAAACACTGATGACTAATTACTTTCCCTCCAGCCGCACCACTTCGCACTTCCGTTGCGTGAAGCGGCACCAGTGCGTGTAGCCCACAGAGGTCGCCAGCGCGAGCGCCCGGTCCCAATCCGCACCCACGTCGCCGGGCGCGTGCGCGTCGGAGCCGAAGGTGATGGGGACGCCGACTTGATACGCCCGCTGGAGGAAATAGCGGCTCGGGTAAATCTCCTGGCAGTCCTTGCGCAAGCCAGCGGTGTTCAGCTCGATGGCCGTCCCGCTGGCCTTTGCCGCGCGCAAGAACGTGTCGAAGAGCTTCGTGCAGTCGCGGTCAGGGTAATACTTGAACTTCTTCGGCAAGTCCGCGTGGCCGATGATTTCAAACAGCCCGCTCGCCGCCGCCATCGTCAGCCGCTCGAAATACACCGACCACACCTCGAACGGGTCGCGGGTCTTCCACTGCGAGAGCTTCTCCGGGTTATCCACGTCCCACGCGTCGGAGACGTAGTGGACGGAGCCGATGAAGTAATCCCACGGATGCCGCGCGGCCAGCTCGCGGATCCACGCCTCGTGCCCCGGCAGGTAATCCACTTCGAGGGCGAGCCGGATGGTGAGCTGGGGGAACTCGCGTTGCGCCCGGCGGACCTTCGCCACGTAGTCGTCGAGCTGGTTGGCGAGCATCCGCCAGTTGTCGAAGTCATCGCGGCGCATGGGCGAGTGGTCGCTGAAGCCGATTTCCGTCAAGCCCGCCGCCACCGCGCGGGCCGCGTATTCCACCGGCTCCCCCGCCGCGTGGCGGCAGAGCGGTGTGTGCATATGATAGTCAGCAGGCAGCGACATGGCGGCAGGTTAGTGACGGGAAGCGGCGCAATCAATGAGCGTGTCCGGCCTACCTTGGAGCGTCCGCCTCAACGCCAGGCTTGCCTGGCCGCATACGGTCTCCCGTTCGCCGTCCCAACCGGGAAATTCAAACGACTCCGCCCGCACCGGCCCGTCGTAGTCGAGCCGCTTCAGCGCGCTGAGAAACTGCGGCACCTCAATCACCCCGGTCGCACCCGGTAACTCCCGTTGCCGGTCGAGCAACCGCTCGGCTAACACGCCGATGGGCGCGTCGTTCAAGTCCACCGCCACGATTTCCTCCCGCCGCAGCGACGCCAGTTCCGCCGCCGGACTGCCGTTCATCCACCAGTGCCACGAGTCCAGCACCAGGCCGACGTTCGGCGCACCGAGCGCCGCGATGAGTTCGCGCAGTTGCGGCAACGTGTGGATGAACGCGTGCCGCTGGCCCGCCCGCAACGTGTGCGTGCCGCAATACTCCAGCCCCACGCGCACCCCGCAGTCGCCCAGCACCCGCGCCACCGCCCCGACGCGCTCGACGTGTTGTTGGAAGTTTGCAGTGTAAGTGAGTTCGTCATGCGCCGGCACGATGGAGAAGCCCAGCCGCGTCACGCCGCAGCGTTGCAGGACTTGGGCGAACCTCGGCAACAGCCGCAGCCCGTCCGCAAAGCGCTGCGCGTCCCGCCGCAGGTCAATCGGCAGGCCCGCCAGCCCGAAGCGCAGGCCCGTCGTGCACAGCTCGTCCAGCAGCCGCGCCAACTCCTCTGCGGACAAGCGCGCCAGCTCATCCGCCCGCGCCTCCACCGAGGCGAACCCATGCCGTTGCGCCAGGGCGATAGCTTCGTGCTGCGTCGCCTCAATGCAGAGGCTGCGACAGACCAGGCAAGTGAACATGGGCGGATTATTTTGCCGCGAGAGAACGCAAAGAACTCAAAGCGGAAGTTTCCTTTGTGCTCTCTACGCCCTTTCGCGGCCAATTACTTCGCCAGCAGGTCCAGGCACAGCAGTTCGCCGCCTGTCTTCACCCCGTCGCGATGGAAGAGCTGGCCGCCGACATACGCCGGCCCCGCCCAGGTCGAGGCGCAGACTTGCGCGCGCCCCACTTCGCGGAAGGCCGCTGGGTCGGCGGCGAAGAGCACGAGCTGCCCGCTGTCCGTGCTCACGAGGATGTTCGCGCCCAGCACGATGAAGTAGCCCACCGCCTTGTTCTTGTCCGACGTGAAGACCCCGTCCTGCGACCACGCCAGCTTGCCCGTCGGCACGTCCACGCAGATGAGATTCTTGCCCGCTCCGACGCAGTAGAGATGCGTCCCCACGACGACCGGGCTGGAGTAATTGATGGCGGCCTCCTTGCTCACCCACGCCTGCGTGGCCGTGAACGCGCCGCCCGCCTGCGTCACCTTCGTGCCGATGAGGCCCAGCGTGTGCGAGGCCACCACCACGAGATCGCCCACGACCACGGGCGTCGTGACGTGGCGGCTGAACTGCGTCTTGAGCGGCACGCGCCAGAGCAGCTTGCCGTCGGCGAAGTTCAGGCCGATCAACCCGTCGCAGGTGAACGCGATGACCTGCTTCACGCCCCCGAGCACCGCCAACGTGGGCGCGGCGTAAGCGGCCTGGTCGCTCTGAGATTTCCACACCGTCTTGCCGGTCTGCTTCTCCAACGCCACCACGCCCGCGCCGTTCGTCCCGCCCGCCAGCGCGATGAGCCACTCGCCGTCCACCAACGGCGAACCCGTGTTCCCATGCCGTGTCGCGCCCTGCGCCGGCCCCTTCTCGCCGATGAAGACGGCCTCGAAGTCCTGCACATAATTCTTCCGCCACAGCAGCTTGCCCTCCATG
>JAYTIO010000119.1:0-3364 GCA_043731805.1 Pedosphaera sp.
GTCTTCGGTCGCAATGCGCAGGAGGCCGGCGACCTCGCGCTCATCGCGCGCCGCGCGGCGGAGAACTGCGAGACGCCGTTCATGAACGTGCAGGACGGCTTCCTCACCACGCACACCATCGAGAACGTCCTGCTCCCCGAGCTGGAGTTCATGAAGGACTTCATCGGCGACCCCACGCTCAAGCTGCGCTGCCTCTTCGACCCGAACAACCCGCTCATGTCCGGCGTGGTGCAGAACCAGGATTCCTACATGAAGGGCAAGGTCGCCCAGCGCAACGTGTATGACACCGTCCCCGCCGCCGTGCAGGAGGCGATGGACACGTTCTACGCGAACACCGGCCGTCGCTACGGGATGATTGACTGCTACCGCATGGAAGACGCGGACTACGCCGTCGTCGGCATGGGCGGCATGATGGAGACTGCGGAGGCGGCGATTGATTACATCCGGGAGACCACGGGCGCGAAGGTCGGCGGCGTCCACGTCACCTGCTTCGCGCCGTTCCCGGCCACGCAGCTCGTCGCCGCGCTCAAGAACGTCAAGGCGCTCACCGTCGTCGAGCGCATGGACAACCCGCTCGCGCAATCGAACCCGCTCGTGCAGGGCATCCGCGCCGCCTTCTCGGACGCGTTCACCGGCCTGAGCTACGGCTCCTTCGGCGAGTTCAAGTATCCCGCCATCACGGGCATCCCGAAGATTTACGCCTGCGTCGCCGGCCTCGGCTCGCGCGACATCCGCGGCGGCCACTTCAACGCCATCCTGAAGAACATGATGTCGGCCAAGCCGATGGAGTTCTCCTGCGTCGGCGTGAAGCACAAGCTCGAACTCCCCGGCGCGGAAGACCCCGACCTCCGGCCCGCCGGCGCGTTCTCCATGCGCGGCCACTCCGTCGGCGGCTTCGGCTCCGTCACGACCAACAAGCTCATCGCCTCCTTCGTGGGCGAGCTGTTCAACCTCCACGTCCAGGCCTACCCGAAATACGGCTCCGAGAAGAAGGGGTTGCCCACCACCTACTATCTCACCGTCGCCGACGCCCACATCCGCACGCACAGCGAGCTGGAGCAGGTCGAGTTCATCCCGCTCAACGACGTCAACGCCTTCAACCTCGGCAACCCGCTCCACGGCATTGCGCCGGGCGGCTGCATCTTCATCCAGAGCGACAAGCTCGACCCGCTGGACGTCTGGACCGCCATCCCCGCCTACGGCCAGAAGATTATCCGCAACAAGAAGCTCAAGGTCTTCTACCTCGACACGGTCAAAATCGCGCGCCACATCGCCACCGACCCCGACCTCCAGCAGCGCATGCAAGGCGTCTGCCTCGTGGGCATCTTCATCAAGGTCACGCCCTTCGCGAGCCGCTCCGGCATGGGCGACGAGCAGGTGCTCGCGTCGGTCGAGAAATACATCCGCAAGTATTTCGGCAAGCGCGGCGAGAAGGTCGTGCAGGAGAACATCACCTGCGTCCGCCACGGCTTGACCGACGTGATGGAAATCCCCGCCGAAGTCATCGGTGGCGTGGCTCAAGTCCCCGCTCGTGAACTGGTCGCCGCGCAGTAGCTCTTTGCCCGGTGGACAACCGCCGGGAGAACCCAAACAAAAAAACTCAGGACAACCTGACCAAAGCTCATGATTCAACCCACTGAAAACTTAGCCGGCGCACCCGCCGTCCCCGCCGTTCCCGTCCCCGTCGTGGACCGCTCCAACAAGCGGCCCATCGGCAAGGATGTCCTCGACGTGCAGGACTTCAACGAGCGCATCATCGGCGCTTACAACGACGGCACCGCCGAGCTGGAGCTGCCCGCCGACCACAACACCCTCCGCTCCCTCATCCCCGCCGGCACCGGCGCGCTGCGCGACTTCAGCTACATCGCCCCCGAGATTCCCCTCCTCAACAGCGCGAACTGCGTCGCCTGCATGGACTGCGTCGTCGAGTGCCCCGACACCGCGATTCTCGGCAAGGCCGTCCCCAAGTCCGTCCTCGAAGCCGAGCTCGCCAAGATGGAGAACGTCGAGGACCGCGAGCACCTCGCCAATCAGTTCGTGAAGACCACCAAGTTCTGGACCACCTACGAGAAGAAAGGCAAGGAACCCGCCTACTTCGGCATCTTCATTGACCCCACCAAGTGCAAGGGCTGCGCCGAGTGCGTGGACGCCTGCGGCAACCACGGCGCGCTCTCCATGTTGATGAAGGACACCCCCATCCTCAAAACCTCGCAGCGCGACTTCAATTTCTACCGCAAGCTCCCCGAGACCCCGAAGGAATACATCAACGAGAAACTCCTCAGCGACATGATGCTCGCCGAGCGCAGCCTCCTCTACGTCGGCGGCGCGGGCAGTTGCATGGGCTGCGGCGAGGCCACCGCCCTCCGCATGATGCTCGCCGCGACCGGCTTCGCCTATGGCAAGCAAAGCGTCGGCATCGTCAACTCCACCGGCTGCTCCACCGTTTACGCCTCCACCTATCCCTACAACCCCTACCTCGTCCCGTGGACCAACTCCCTCTTCGAGAACGGCCCCGCCGACGCGATGGGCGTCCGCGCCCGCTGGGACCAGATGGGCTGGGGCGACAAGAAACTCTGGGTCGTCGGCGGCGACGGCGCGATGCTCGACATCGGCTTTCAATCCCTCTCCCGCATGCTCGCCTCGGGCATGAACATCAAGGTGCTCATCCTCGACACCCAGGTCTACTCGAACACCGGCGGCCAGTCCTCGACCGCCAGCTTCAAGAGCCAGAACACCAAGTTCTCCGTCCACGGCAAAGTCATCCAGGGCAAGACCGAGCGCCGCAAGGAGATCGCGCAGATTGCGATGATGCACCCGAACACCTTCGTCGCGCAGACCTCCTGCGCCATGTCGAACCACTTCTACAAGTCCATCATGGCCGCGAACGAATTCGACGGCCCGGCGGTCATCTCGGTCTATACCACCTGCCAGCCCGAGCACGGCGTGGGCGACAACCTCGCCATGAACCAGTCCAAGCTGGCCGTGGACACCCGCACCTTCCCCGTCCTCATCTACGACCCGCGCAAGGGCAACAAAATCGCCGAGCGCCTCAGCCTCCAGGGCAACCCCGCGCCGAAGGACGACTGGTATAAAGACCCCAAGACCGGCGACCTCTTCGACTTCGTCATGTTCGCCCGCACCGAAGGCCGCTTCTCGAAACACTTCGACAAGGACGGCGTGCCCTCCCCGCTGATGCTCGAAGCCAAGCAAGACCGCCTCGACAACTGGCGCGTGCTGCAAGAACTCGCCGGCATCATCTGAGCCAACGGTATCCAACCGGCGGACCCATCTAGGCGCGAGGCGAGCTGGGTGAGAAGCTGGGGTGGATGAAACGAAAAACTTCCCGGCTGGCCGAAGTCCAGGT
>JAYTIO010000120.1:0-4977 GCA_043731805.1 Pedosphaera sp.
CTTGACGAAGCCCGGCGTCGGCGTCGTGCTGCCGCCCTCGGCGGACAAGGGCAAGGAACTCGCCGCCAAGACCCAGTCCACGCAGGAGATGATCGAGCACATCGCGCCCAAGAGCTTCTTCGAGAGCGCGGCCAACAACGATGTCCTCCAAGTCGTCGTGTTCACCATCCTCTTCGCCCTCGCGCTGACGCAGGTGCAGGGCAAGCCCAAGGAGACGATGCTCAACTTCTTCGAGGGCCTGAGCGAAGTCATGTTCAAGTTCACCGGCCTCGTGATGCTCTGCGCGCCCTTCGGCATCGGCGCGGCGATGGCGGTGACGGTCGGGCACAGCGGACTGGGCGTGCTGAAGAACCTCGGGATGCTCGTGCTCACGCTTTACGGCGCGCTGGTCGTGTTCTGCCTCGTCGTGCTGGTGCCCATCGCGCTCTGGGCGCGCATCCCGCTGCGCAAGTTCCTCCGCGCCGTGAAGGAGCCGGCGCTCATCGCCTTCTCCACCACCTCCTCCGATGCCGCGCTGCCCGACGCCCTCAAGCGCATGACCGAGTTCGGCGTGCCGAAGCGCATCGTCTCCTTCGTCCTGCCCACCGGCTACTCGTTCAACCTCGACGGCAGCACGCTCTACCTCGCCATCGCGTCCGTGTTCGTCGCGCAGGCGGCGGGGGTGGAAATGTCCCTCGGCCAGCAGCTCATGATGATGCTCACGCTCATGCTCACGACGAAGGGCATCGCCGCCGTGCCACGCGCGTCGCTGGTCATCCTGTCCGGCACGCTCGCCAGCTTCGGCCTGCCGCTGGAAGGCGTCGCCATCATCCTTGGCGTGGACGAACTGATGGACATGGCGCGCACGACGGTCAACCTCGTCGGCAACTGCCTCGCCTCCGCCGTCATGGCCCGCTGGGAAGGCGAGTTGAAGACGGAAGACCAGACGGTGACGAGCCTCTGACGGGGCGGCGTTATGGCCGCGTTGCGCGCGGTCATCTGGCCGTGCGGTCCGACGCCGTGCGGTCCGCTGCACCACTCAGGGAACCGCTACTTGAAGAGATGCGCATGGTCCATGCGTGAAATTAGTGCTGCGTAGCGCATTTTAGCGTGATAGGCGAACGCCTCAGCATCCCGATACCTTCTAACTTCGTCCAATTGCAACTCATTGATTTCGCCCATGAGCAATGGGGCTTTGACTGATTTCCCATACTTGTCCTCCACGCCTGATGGGTTCATGTAAAAAATGACTTTAACCGACTTAACATCTGGACGTTCCTTGGCGATTTCGTAAATGGCTTGAGCAGCTTCATAGCCTAGCAAGCTTGGAGATGACTGGTAGACTGCCGTCTTTTCTGTTATCGCAACGCCGTCCACAACTTTCCCGGTTGGCCCCAAAAGTCCCACCGAAAATTTGCTTGATGACTTTGCGTTGATCGCGTCGATCCACTGTGTGGGGTCGAGTAGGTTTGCTATCAGGCACGAAACAAGAAATGCCATGAATGCGTAGCCACTCAAGATGCCGAGCCATGCTCGTCGAAGGCCTTTTTTAGCAGGGTGAGCCTTTGCTTGTATCAATGCCTTGTGACCATAAATCACTGCTGGAATCGCTGTCACGAAGCCCAGCAGGCAAGTCCAACACAAAATGCCGTAAACCGCTGCCTTGTTGGCTAGCCCGTCCTTCGAGGTTTCATTGACTTTGGCTGTTTTAGCAGTAATCGCCGGTAGAAGGTGCGCCCCTTGGTCCTTACTGAGACTACCCTGTAAACTTGCTGCCATCGCATTCAGAGCGTCAATTAAATCGTTAATTTTCTGAAGTGGGATTTCAGGTCCGGGCTTCAGATTCGTCTTGTCATCTCTGTAGTCCTGAATCCGTATAACGTCCGAGTCAGACCAGTCTTTGTCAGGTTCTTGAGTCCGACGCGGGACACCTGTAATTCTAATTCCAGCGGCATCAATATATGCATTTCCTTTGCTGTCTGTGTTCATAATTTATCCCGTCACCGCGATGCTCACCGAATCGGTCCACTGGCCGAAGTTATGTTCGATGTCGAGGTGGAGGTGCGGGATTTCATGCGTCATCCCGGAATCGTCCCGCTCACCGTCGCGCTCCACGGGCCGTGTTCGCCCTTAGTGTTGACCCAGCGCATGGCCCAGAAGGCGGTCTTGCCGGCGTCGGCGCTGGCGAATTCCATCAGGTAGGGCGCGCTCTTGTCCACGGCTTGCAGGTGCATCGCCTCCGGGCCGCTGGGGGCGGTGGTGCCGATGAAGAGATAGAGTTCGCACCCGGCCACGCCGGCGGGCTTGGCGCGGGAGGTGGGCGTGGCCTCGTCGCGGAACTCGATCTTGTGCGAGAGGCGTTGCGAGGTGTCCACGGTGCCGACGGGCCGGGTGGTGGGCACGGGCGCGGGGGTGTGGGTGCCGCTGGGCACCGTGATTTGCATGGCCGCGCGCTGGGTGTCGGTCACGGCGGGGTTCGCCTGCATCTGCCCCACGGTGGAGCGGATGAGGGCGGCGAAGGGCGCGCGGGCGTCGTCCTTGTCCTGCCGTTTGCTGGTGGCGGTGGCCTGGGCGGTCTGGTGGGCGGCGTAACCCGCCGTCCAGGTCGTCTGCAAGGCGGTCAAGGCGGCCACGGTGGCGTCGGAGACGCCGAGGGTGACCTTGTTGGCGATGATGTAGGCGATCAGAATGACCTGCCAGTTCTCAAAGGCGGAGTCGGGTGCGGGGAGGTAGTCGGCAGCCATAGGGAATTAAGAGTTAAGAGTTAAGAATGAAGAGTTGAGGGCGGGTTGGGGACCGGTGTTTTGTTGTAACTGACTGTCTGAAAATGGTTTAAGGCACGGCGGGACGGGCTTTTTGGGGTGAAAAGCAATCGGCAGGGACTGAATCCTTGCCCTCCGGGACTGAGTCCCTGCTGGCAGGGAACGCGTCCCGGAAGGCAGGGGCTGAGTGCCGGATGGCAGGGGCTGAGTCCGGGAAGGCAGGGAACGAGTCCCGGCTGGCAGGCACTGGGTCCCGGCTGGCAGGGAAGGTGTCCCGGAGGTCCGGGGAAAGGTGCCGGAAGCGCGGGAATGGGTCTTGGAAGGCCGGGGCGCTTTGCGCGCGGCCTCGGAAATCTGAATGGTGGGACGAGGCCGGCCGCAGGTTGGCCCTACCAGACGCCGGTGCCAGCTCCGGGCGGAAGGCGGCAGGGTGGCGCAACACGTTGAACTGTTCTTGTCCGGGACCATGGCTGGATTGTTGGTTACGGAAAATCACCGCCGGGCGCAAGGAATTTTTGTGTGCGGTTTGTTCGCGGCGTGCAAGTCGTGCCCGTTCTCCCTCACTCCGGCCCTACGCATGAGCCTGCGGCTGGTAGCGCGGGGTGTCCTCACCCCGCCGTCGGCCACTCGAACACCGGAAGATCTCGGCGGCGCGCTGAGGACAGCGCGCCCTACCTACTGTAGCGGCGGTGGCAAACCGCCGGCCCGGGGGTCAGCGCACTAACTGAAACTCGGGGAGCATCAGCACGGCCCAGAGGAGGTCTTGAATCCCCTGCCCCGTCGGCTTTTCGCCGAGGACTTCGCGGGCGAGGGTGAGTTCGGCGGGGGTCGGGACGCGGGCGAGGGCGAACTGGTAGAGCCATTGGGTAAGCGCGTCGTTGCTCGGCCAGGACTTGGCGAGGAGGCGGGTCGCGCCTTGCTCCAGGCGGGTGGCGAGGGTCTGGCCGTTGTTGAGGTCAATGGCTTCGAGGGTGTTCAAGTCCGTGGGGCGGACGCTGACGATTTGCTCGCGGTGCGGGCGGCCCAGGGCGCGCATGAGGAAGTCGTTCTTGAGCAGGGAGGCGCGAACCATCGGTTGCGCGGAAGTGGCGGCTTGGGCGAGTTGCGTGGCGAGTTGCTTGCCGACCTTGACGTTCCAGAGCGCGGAGTTGGCGACCGCGACCGCGTTTCCCTCAGCGGTGGCGGGCTCGCTCTTGAATTTGCCCTTCGCGTCGGGCGGGGACTTCAGCACTTCCCAAGTCGTGTCGGTGGCGATGGTCTCCGTCGAGCCGTCGGCGAACTTGAGGCGGGCCTCGAAGATGACGCCGGCGGGGTTCGGGTCGGTGCCGCCGTTCTTGGCAACGAGGATGATTTCGTTCGCGCCGGCCGTGAGGCGGGTTTCGAGGGCGATGGCTTCGGGGTTCTCCCAGTTGTCGCCGGCGCCGGCGAGCGCGCCGTTGACGTAGAGCTTGAACTCGTTGTCCGCCGTGGCGACGGCTCCGGCGCGGACGGGGGCGGACTTGAGGGTGAACTTTTTCCGCGCGACGAAGACTTCGCCGGCCTTCGCGTTGCCGGCGTCGGCGTGGGACCAAATCCACTGGCCGGTGAGTTTCATGGCGTCCACGGCCTCGGTGCTGGGTTTGCCGCGCACGACTTGGGCGTCGAAGCGCGTAGGGGCGGTGCCGGTGATTTGCCAGACGGTGTCCACGAACTGCTCGGCGGTGAAGCGCTTGGCGCGGGGGCCGGCGTAGGTGTAGCCGTGCTCGTCGGCGTCCTTGCCGAGGACTTGGGCGTGGGACTGGTAGGCGGCGGAGGTGGCGATGAGGGCGAGGGTTTGCTTGAGGTCGAACTTGTTCTCGGCGAGCTGCGACGCGAGGAAGTCGAGGAGGTCGTGGCTCCACGGCTCGGTTTGCATGGCGTCGGTGGGATGCACAATGCCGTGGCCCATGAGGCGATGCCAGAGGCGGTTGACAATGGTGCGGGTGAAGCGGCCGTTCTCGGGATGGGTCATGAGGGCGGCGAGTTGCTTGAGGCGTTCGGGCTGCGGAGCCTTCGCGTCCACCTGGCCCAGCTCGGGGAAGAGCCAGCTCGCCTGCGCGGTCTTGCCGATGGGTTTGTCGCAGCGGTGAAGCTCCAGCTTGCTCGTGGCGTAGATGGCGGCGAGGCCGTAAGCCTCTTCGAGCTTCCAGCGGTCAATGAAGCTGTCGTGACAGGAGGCGCACTTGAGGTTGATGCCGAGGAAGCTCTGGCCGACGGA
>JAYTIO010000121.1:0-11625 GCA_043731805.1 Pedosphaera sp.
CTTCTCGTCGCGCTTCGTGTTGCCGGTCTTCAGCAGGCTCTCCACCTCCATCGGCTTCGCTTTGAAGTGAGCGAGTTGCTCGCGATGGAGTTGCTGCAAGATGGCCTGCTCGCGCGCATCCGGCTTGCGGCTGAGGCAGCGGAGGAAGCCGGCCTCAATCATCGCAGGCACCTCGCCCTTCGCGTCGCGGTGCAACGACTCGCCCAGCACGCGGGCGGCTTCGACGTATTGCGTGCCGTTCAGGAGGATGAGCGCCTGGAGCGGCGAGTCCGTGCGCTCGCGCTTCGCGGTGCAGACGGCGCGGCGCGGGGCGTCGAAGGCGAGAAGCGCGGGCGGCGGGCCGGTGCGCCGCCAGTTCGTGTAGAGGCTGCGACGATACACGCCGTCGCCGCCGCTCGGGGCTGCGGGCTTGAACGACTCGCTCATCTCGTAGGGGTTCACCGGCGGGCCGCCGAGCGTGGGCTTGAGCAGGCCGGCGGCGGCGAGGGCGTTGTCGCGAATCATCTCGGCGGGCAGGCGCAGGCGCGGACCGCGCGCGAGCCACTGGTTGTCCGGGTCGTCGGCCATCGTCTTCGCGTCGGCGAGGCTGCGCTGCCGATACACGGCGCTCATCACGATGGTCTTCATCAAAGCCTTCGTGTCCCAGCCGCTCTGGATGAAGCGCAGCGACAACCAGTCCAGCGCCTCGGGATAAAGCGGCTTCTCCCCCTGGCTGCCGAAGTCCTCGGAAGTCTTCACGAGGCCGCGACCGAAGAGACTTTGCCAGATGCGGTTCACCGTGACGCGCGCGAGCAACGGGTGGTTCGGTGCGGTGAGCCACTGCGCGAGGCCGAGACGATTGCGCGGCGCGCCAGCGGGCCACGGCGATAGCGCAGCGGGCGTGATGGGGCCGACCTCTTCGCGCCGGTGGTTGTATTCTCCGCGCCACAGCACGTAGGACTTCTTGGGCTCCGGCAGCTCGCGCATGACCATGATTTCCTTCACGCCGTCGGCGAACTTCACCAACTCGGCCCGCGCGGCCTTGAGCGCGGCGAGTTGCTTGGGAAACTCCGCGTCCACCGTGGCGAAGAAGTAGTCTTCCAGTGTGGCGCGCTCGCTGGCGGACAGCTGAGCCTCCGGCTTGGCAAGGAGAGCTTTCGCCGCAAGCTCGTCTTGCGCGGCAGCGGCTTCGAGCGGCGTGAGCGCGCGACCGAACACGCGGAAGTCGTCCACCGCGCCGCCCTTGAAACCCCGGTCCCGCATCCGCTCGGCGAGCGAGATGTTGTCGTGGCCGCCGCCGGTGATGTTCTTCGTGAGGTGGTCCTTGATGACTTCGGTGCTCGCGGGCTGGCCGTTCACGAAAAGCCGCAGCCCGTCCGCGCGACTGCTGCCGTCCGAGGTCACTACGACATGCGTCCACGCATTCGTCGGCACGAGCGCGGTGGCGCGGATGGAGATGGCGTTGCCCGGCCAGAAGTGGATGAGCGACCACTTGAGCCGACCGTCCTCGATGAGCAGCTCGTAGCCACGGCTCGCCGCATCGGTCCACGCCTGCGAGCGGTGGAAGACGACGGCGCGGTCCTTCACGTCCGGCGTGCGCAGCCAGAGTGACACGCTGAACGGCTCGTGCCGCTGGAAGTTGCCGAGCGGCAGATTGACGGGTTCGTCGCCGGTGAACTGCACGGCCTGGCCTGTGCGGCCCGGCACCAATTTGTTTTCGCCGACCAGCGTGGCGGAGTTTGTGCCGCCGATGGCGTTGGTGAACTTATTGCCGGCGGCGAGGGCGTCGAAGGTGTAGCGCGCCAGCTCGCCAGAAATCTTTAGTTCGGAAGGCCGCGCTTTGAGCCACGCGGCGAAGGCCTCCGCGCCCGCCTTGCGCACCGACACAAGTTGCTGCTCGGCCTCGCGGACTTTCAGCTCCAGCGATGCCAGCCTCTCCTTCGCGGGCGCGTCGAGCTGCATCTGCGCGGGCGTGGGCGCGGAGGGCGTGAAGTAGGAGTAGAGGCCGGCCTCGTCGATGTTTTGGAAGAAGGCGAACAGGCCGTAATACTCCTTCTGCGCGATGGGGTCGTATTTGTGATCGTGGCAGCGCGCACACTCGAAGGTCAGGCCGAGGAAGGCGGTGGCGAAGGTCTGCACGCGGTCCGCCACATACTCCACGCGATACTCCTCCTCCACGCTGCCGCCCTCGGTCTCCTGCTGGTGCAGGCGGTTGAAGGCGGTGGCGAGAATTTGATCGTCGGTCGCTTTGGGCAGGAGGTCGCCGGCGAGTTGCGCGGTGACGAACTGGTCGAAGGGAAGGTTGTCGTTGAACGATTTGATGACCCAATCGCGCCACGGCCACATCTCGCGCTCGCGGTCCACTTGGAAGCCGTAGCTGTCGGCGTAGCGCGCGATGTCCAGCCAGTCCACGGCCATGCGTTCGCCGAAGTGCGGCGAGGCAAGGAGGCGGTCAACGAGGTTGCCAATTGCCGATTGCCGATTGCCGATTGGAGAATACTCGCGCAGGAACGCTTCAACCTCGGCGGGCGACGGCGGGAGGCCGGTGAGGTCGAAGCTCAAGCGGCGGAGGAGAGTGGCGGGGTCGGCTTCGGGCTGGAGTTTGAGTTTGCGCGCGGCGAGGGCCGGGGTGATGAGGAAGTCGAGGGGGGAAGTGATTAGTGAGAAGTGATTAGTGAGAAGTGGGGACGGCGCTTGGGAGCCTTTGGACTTAGCACTAATTACTAATGACTTTTCCGCCGACAAGCCGGAGCTGGTCACAGGTTGGAGCGGCACAAACGCCCAGTGCGCCTCATACTGCGCGCCCTCGGCAATCCACCGGCGCAGTAGGTCCACCTCGGCGGTCGTGATGGCCGGGAGCTTGGACTTCGCCGGCGGCATATGGTCGTTCGCATCCTTCGTGGTGACACGGCGGAGCAGTTCGCTCTTGTCGGGTTTGCCGGGGACAATGGCGCTCTTCTTCAGCGCACCCTCGCGCGTGTCGAGGCGCAGGCCGGACTCGCGCTTCTTCTCGTCCGGGCCGTGGCAGAAGAAGCACTTGTCCGAAAGGATGGGCCGGATGTCGCGGTTGTAGCGCACCGGTTCGGCGGCGGGGGCTTGGCTCAAGCCGACGACGGCGAGCAACCCGAGGGCGCACCAGAGGGGACCTTTGTTCACGGGGAGCAGACCTTGGCTCGGCGAACTGTCTTCGACGGTTCTTCAGAGCGCCATTTTCCACCGACTGCATGACAACCCAACTCACTGCGGGCGGTAGACCAACTTCGTTGTCTGCGGCATGAGTGCGCGCGGAGCGTCCGGACGGCGGCGGCTTTAGCGCCGCTGTTTTTCGTGGCTCCGGTGACTCCTGTCGTTCGGAGAGCGGCGCTGAAGTTCCCGCCGTCCCGACGCTCCGCGACTTGCCACGCCCTCATCCAGTTCAGTGCCGCAGGTAGTCGTGCTGGCGGAACCACTCGGCGGCGTCGCGCAGGGCCTCGCGGGGCGGAGTCTGCGGGAGGCCGAGTTCGCGGATGGCTTTGGCGGGGTTGAAGAACATTTTGTATTTGGCCATGCGCACGCCGGCTAGCGGGGCCTTGGGCGGTTTGCCGGTGAACTTGGAAATGGCTTCGTCCACGTGGGCGGCGAGCAGCGGGATGAAGTAGGGCAGGGCCGCTTTCGGCGCGGGCACGCCGGTGAGGTCCTGCAAGACGGCGAAGGCTTCGCGCATGGTCCAGTTGCCCTCGGCGTGGCCGAGGATGTAGCGCTCGCCGAGGCGGCCTTTCTCCGCGGCAAGGATGTGGCCGATGGCGACGTCGCGGACGTGGACCCAGTTGAGGCCGGTGTCGAGGTAAGCGGGCATGGCGCGGTTGAGGAAGTCCACGATGACCTTGCCGGTGGGCGTGGGCTTGACGTCGCGCGGGCCGACGGGGGCGCTGGGGTTGACGATGACGATGGGGAGGCCGTGCTTGACGAGCTCGAGGGCGACGACTTCGGCGCGCCACTTGGAGAGCTTGTAGGGGTTGCTCATCTGCGCCTCGGAGACGGGCGTGTCCTCGTCGGTGGGGGTGAGTTGGCCGTTGATTGGGTGCGGCAGGCCGATGCAACCGACGGTGCTGGTGTAAACGATGCGGGAGCAGTCGGCGAGGTAGGCGGTCTCGAGGACGTTGCGGGTGCCTTCGACGTTGGCGGCGAACATCGGGGCGTAGTCCGGCAGCCAGAGGTGGTAGCTGGCGGCGACGTGGAAGCACCAGTCAAAGCCCTTCATGCCGGCCTGGAGGAGCTTGCGGTCGCTCACGTCGCCTTCGAGGAGTTCGTAGTCGGCCCCCTCGAGTCCGCGCAGGTCGGCGCCGGGCCGGGCCAGGACGCGGACGGTGTGGCCGCGGCGAATGAGCTCGTGGACCAAGTTGGCGCCGATGAAGCCAGAGCCGCCGGTGACAAAACACTTCATGGTTGGTGCGCGTGGCCGTGCAAAGGGCGGGCACCTTGCCGGGCCGGGCGTTCGCGCACAAGCCAAACGCCGGGGCCAAGGGGCGATGGGCAATCGCCCCTAGCGTCTGTCGGTCATCGGCGCAGGATTCGGCCTGGATTAATCTGAACTTGGTGTTCCGTCCGCGGTTGGTTGAATCCCTCAAGAGCTACACCCGCGCGGATTTCCGTGCGGACTTGGTGGCGGGCTTGACCGTGGGCATCGTCGCGCTGCCGCTGGCGATGGCGTTTGGCATCGCGTCCGGCGTTCCCCCCGGCGGCGGGCATTTACACGGCGTTCATCGCGGGCTTCCTCATCTCCGCGCTGGGCGGGACGAAGGTCTGCATCGGTGGGCCGACCGGCGCGTTCATCGCCATTCTCTACGGCATCTACCAGCAATACGGCGCGGCCAACGCGGCCGTCTGCACCATGATGGCCGGGGTGATGCTCATCGCGATGGGTTGGGCCAGGCTGGGCACGATGATCAAGTTCATCCCGTTCCCGGTGACAATGGGTTTCACCAGCGGCATCGCGGTCGTGATCTTTAGCACGCAGGTGAAGGATTTCCTCGGCCTGCAACTCCCGGCGGGCAGCCCTGTCCCGGCGGAGTTCATCAAGAAGTGCGTCTTCCTCGTGCAGCACTGCGGGACCGCGCACGGAGCCACGCTGGCATTGGCCGCCGGGGCGTTCATCATCGTGCGCTGGTGGCCGGCGCAACTGGCCCGCGTGGTGCCTGGCTCAATTGTCGCGCTGGTCGCGGGCACGGCGCTGGTGATGGTTTTTCAGGGCGATGTGGTGTGGGGAGTTGCGACCATCGGCACGCAGTTCAACGGCATTCCACAGGGCCTGCCCGCGTTCACGGTGCCGGAGATGCACTGGCTGGAATTGCCGAGCCTCTTCCGCCCCGCGCTCACCATCGCGCTGCTGGCGGCCATCGAATCGCTGCTCTGCGCCGTGGTGGCCGATGGCATGGTCGAGGACCGGCACGACTCGAACCAGGAACTCATCGCGCAAGGCATCGCGAACCTCGCTTGCCCGCTCTTCGGCGGCATCGCGGCGACGGGGGCCATCGCGCGCACGGCGACGAATGTAAAGACCGGCGCGCGCACGCCGGTGGCGGGGATGATTCACGCGGCGGTGCTGCTGGGCGTCCTCCTCGTCGCCGCACCGCTGGCGAAGCACATCCCGCTGGCGGTGCTCAGTGCTGTGTTGGTGAACGTCGCGTTCAACATGGGCGAGTGGCAGCACTTCGCGCGGTTGCGCAAGTGGCCCCGGAGCGATGCGGTCGTGTTTCTCACCGCGTTCGTTCTGACCGTGATCATTGACCTGACCGTGGCGGTCGAGGTTCATCTGCTGCTGTCGGCGTTCATGTTCATCAAGCGCATGGCTAACCAGACCAAGGTGGACGACCCCTTCGAGCTGTCCGAGGAAGAGGCCCGGGCGCAATCCCAGAGCGGGCGAGCCGTGCCGCAGGGCGTGATGGTTTACCGGCTCTTCGGCGCGTTCTTCTTCGGCGCGGCGGACAAGCTCGAGACGGCGCTCATGCGCGCGAACAAGCTTCCCGAAGTGCTCATCCTGCGGCTGCGCGAGGTCGTGGCCATCGATGCCACTGGCATCAACGCGCTGGAGGACATGCATGAAAAGCTTCGCAAACGGGGAAAACACCTCATCCTCTGCGGCCCCCACACGCAGCCGCTCTTCGCCCTGGACCTCGCCGGTTTCCTCGATGCAGTGGGCCCGAGAATGTTTGCGCCGATATGGAAACCGCGCTCGCCCGGGCGCAGCAACTGCTCAAGCGGTGAGCTGCGAAGAGGAGGTTGGCGGGCTTGAAGCAGGCCCACCCGCCGCAGGCGTGTGGGAGTGCTCGCCTCCGTGCTGGTGCCTGTTGCGCTGCTTTGGGGCCATGCCGGCGGCTGGCATGCGGTGTCTCACCGCCCTTTTCGTGGCGAGTAGCGGTCTTCTGGCGAGAGTCCTTGGCGGTTGCGGTAGCGCCACAGGTAGCGGCCGAACAGCGCTAGCACGAGGGTGAAGCCGATCGCCACGATGATGGCGCAGCGGCGCAGCGTTCGCGCCTGTCGCAGCATCTTCTCCGTGTCCGCGCGCAGGTGCTGTTTGAGCAGCTTCTCCTCTTGCTCCGGGGTCATGTCGGCAAACGGGTCGTCGCGCACTTGCAGCGTGTAGAGCGGCCCGGCGTCCACAGCGCCGAACTCGACCGGAAACTTGGCGAGCTGTTCTGCGTCCGGCGGATCGAACCCTTCGCCCCGCCAAAATTGCGAAGACTCGCGCGTCCACATACGGGCCAGCCCATAGTTGCGGCCCACGTTGCGGAGCCGTTCCCAGAGCAGCGGACGGAGTGTGTCCGCGAGCGCGAAGTCAGCGAAAACCTCATCGTGCAACAAAGCGTGCTGCTGGTGGCGCTGCATCCCCACCGCGCCGAGCACCTGGCCCTGCGCGTCGCAGACCACCTGAAATTCGGTCAGCCGCTTTTCGAGCGCGGACGCGTCGAGCCGCTCGGCCTCCCAAAGGGGACGCAGCGCCGGGAGGTCATCCAGCGTTGCCCGCCGGGTTGGGAACTGCGGTGCCTTCATGCGGACGGAGCCTAGGGAACGGTTGCGACAGCGTAAAGTCCGGGTCGCCCGAGCCTTGGCTGGGCACGCTTGGGCAAGGGAGCTTGAAGCGGGGCTAAGAAAGTCCAGAAAAACTATTGACTCTTTCTTGCTGCGGCATAGTTTGTGCGCCCGGTTCCACAAGAGCCGTCAGAAGATTAAGCGCAGATCAACCCAAGTTTCGGCAGCGGGGCAAGCAGGGCTGATGAGTTTTTTCCCATGACGGGACGGTGTAACCAACGGGTGAAAGTGATTTCGCCCATGTAGCTCAGTTGGCAGAGCACGTCCTTGGTAAGGACGAGGTCACCGGTTCAACCCCGGTCATGGGCTCCAGAATTTAGGCCGGTCGGTAACGGTCGGACAGCGCAGCAGAGTCAAACCATTAACTAGAACATCGCAATGGCAAAAGAAGCGTTTAAACGGACTAAACCCCACGTCAACGTCGGCACTATCGGCCACGTTGACCACGGCAAATCCACCCTCACGGCGGCTTTGGTCGCCGTGCAACACCGCAAGGGCCTGGCTCCCGCAATTTCCTACGCCGACATCACCAAGGGCGGCACGGTGCGAGACGAGAATAAGACCGTGACCATCGCGGCGTCGCACGTCGAATACGAGTCCGAGTTGCGCCACTACGCGCACGTGGACTGTCCCGGCCACGCCGACTACGTCAAGAACATGATCACCGGTGCGGCCCAGATGGACGGCGCGATTCTCGTCGTGTCTGCCGCTGACGGCCCGATGCCCCAGACGCGCGAGCACATTCTCCTCGCCCGTCAGGTTGGGGTGCCGTCCGTTGTGGTCTTCTTGAACAAGGTGGATCTCGTGGACGACCCGGAGCTACTCGACCTCGTTGAGATGGAAATTCGCGACCTGCTCACAAAGTATCAATTCCCCGGCGAAACGACCCCGATCATCCGTGGCAGTTCCTCCGCCGCGCTTGCTGGCACGCCGGAAGGCGAGAAGGCAATTCAGGACTTGCTCAACGCAGTTGACACGTTCATTCCCGAGCCGGTGCGCGAGGTCGACAAGCCCTTCCTGATGTGCATCGAGGACGTGTTCAACATTGAAGGTCGCGGCACTGTCGTGACGGGTCGTGTGGAGCGCGGCATCATCAAGAAGATGGATGAAGTCGAGATTATCGGCATCAAAGAGACGCGCAAGACGACCGCGACTGACCTCGAAATGTTCCGCAAGCTGCTCGACGAAGCGCGTTGCGGTGAAAACGTCGGCGTGCTCCTCCGCGGCACCAAGAAGGAAGACGTCGAGCGCGGCATGGTGCTCGCCAAGCCCGGCAGCATCAAGGCCCAGACCAAGTTCAAGGCCGAAGTTTACGTCCTCACCAAGGATGAGGGTGGTCGCCACACGCCGTTTTTCAACAAGTATCGCCCGCAGTTCTACTTCCGCACTTCGGACGTGACCGGCAACGTCACGCTTCCTGCGGGCGTGGAAATGGTCATGCCCGGTGACAACGTCTCCGTGGACATCGAACTCATCGTCGGTGTCGCCATGGAAAAGGGCCAGCGCTTCGCCATTCGCGAAGGCGGCCGCACCATCGGCGCGGGTCGCGTGAGCGAGCTCGTCGCGGTTGTCTAATTGACTCCAACAACTGGGAGCGCGGGTTGCAACCCGCGCTCCCGCTCCATCACTTTGAACAGAATCATCCGAATGGCACTAGGGCGTTAGCTCAATTGGTAGAGTAGCGGTCTCCAAAACCGTTGGTTGGGGGTTCGAGTCCCTCACGCCCTGCCAGCCGGTGCTGGAGGGGTGGCAGAGTGGTCTATCGCGGCGGTCTTGAAAACCGCTTTGGCTTCACCGCCAACGGGGGTTCGAATCCCTCCCCCTCCGCCAAGCCGGATGACGTAGTTGATATTTAATTCGTGAGCACGATTCAAATGGTTTTGCTGGGCGTGGCCGTCGCTGTGTTCTTCTGGGCATGGCAGAAGGGTCACTTGCTGCGGCTGGGCACTTACGTGGACGAGACGAAGGTCGAGTTGCGCAAGTGCACATGGCCGACGCGTGACGAGCTGAAAGGCTCGACCGTCGTGGTCATCGTCAGCACCTCCCTCGTGGCTGTGTTCACGGTCGGCGTGGATTTCATCATCAGCCGGATGGTCATCCTGCTGAACAACTTTTAACGAAACGCACGCCATGCAAAGCCAGTGGTTCGCCATTCACACGCTGTCCGGGCAGGAGCTCAAGGTCCGCGACAACATCGAGAAGCGCATCAAGACCGAGGAGATGCAGGAATTCATCAAGGAAGTTTTGGTGCCCATGGAGAAGGTTGTCGAGGTCCGCAACCAGAAGAAAACGGTCACGAACCGCAAACTCCACCCAGGCTACGTCTATATTGACATGGTGCTGTTAGACGAGAAGCGCCAATTGTTGGACCGGCCTTGGTATTTCATCCGTGAGACGACGGGCATCATAGGCTTCGTCGGGGGCGAGCGCCCGGACTCGGTGAGCCGCGAGGAGATGGACGTCATCAAGGCGCAGATTTCCCAGTCCGAGGACACGGAGAAACCGAAGGTCAACTTCGAGATCGGCGAGACCATCAAGATCAACGACGGACCGTTCCTGAATTTCAGCGGTGTGATCGAGGAGATTGACCCCGGCCGTGGCAAACTGAAGGTCACCGTCAACATTTTCGGACGTAACACGCCCGTCGAACTCGAATACTGGCAGGCAGAGAAGGCTTAGTCCGCCTCACCCCAGAGACAACCACGACAGCATTTTATCCCCCTATGGCAAAGAAAGTAACCGGATCCATCAAGCTCGCCATCGCCGCCGGCCAGGCGAACCCCGCCCCGCCCGTTGGCCCCGCCCTCGGTCAGCACGGCGTGAACATTATGGCGTTCTGCAAGGAATTCAACGCCGCCACCAAGGAGCAGGCCGGCCTGATCATCCCCGTCATCATCACGGTCTATCAGGACAAGTCCTTCACCCTCGTTTACAAGTCACCGCCCGCCTCCATCCTGCTCAAGAAGGCCGCTGGGGTCGCCTCCGGATCCAAGACGCCGAACAAGGACAAGGTCGGTAAGGTCACGCGCAAACAGATTCTTGAGATCATCAAGATGAAGCAGAAGGATCTGAACGTGAACAGCGAAGAGGCCGCCATCCGCCTCATCTCCGGCACCGCCCGGAGCATGGGAATTGAAGTCGTCGGTTAACCAGTAACGCGGGAGGGCGATCAACGTCCGCTTGCACCGCACCCCACAAAATGCCCAGCAAACGCAACGTTAAGAATTCGAAATTGGTTGAAGGTCTGAAGGCGCTGCCGCTCAAGGAAGCCGTTCAAATCCTCGCCAAGTTCGAGAAAGCCAAGTTCAACGAGACCATTGATCTTGCCTTCCGCCTCGGGGTTGACCCGAAGCAGAGCGACCAGATGGTCCGCGGCACGGTCCCGCTGCCCCACGGCTCCGGCAAGAATGTCCGTGTGCTCGTGTTCGCCAAGCCCGGCCCAACCGCCGAGGCCGCGCGCCAGGCCGGCGCGGAGTTCGTCGGCTTCGACGATATGATCAAGAAATGCACGGACGGCTGGGTGGACTTCGACGTCGCCGTCGCCACGCCCGAGGCGATGGTGGAAGTCCGCAAACTCGGCAAGGTGCTCGGACCGCGCGGCCTCATGCCCAACCCGAAGACCGGCACCGTGACCGACGACACTGCCAAGGCTGTCCGCGAAGTCAAGGCGGGCCGCGTCGAGTTCAAAGTGGACAAGGTCGGCAACATCCATGTCCCGGTCGGCAAGACGGCGTTCAAGCCCGAGGAAATTGAAGTGAACGCCCGTGCCGTCATCGAGGCCATCGCCAAGGCCCGCCCCGCCAGCGTGAAGGGCGTGTTTATGCATAGCTGCACCATCTCGGCCACCATGAGCCCGGGCGTCCGCGTGGACACCAAGGAGTTCGTCGCCTCACCTTAACCAGCAACTCACTAGATTCCCATGCGTGCCGCCAAGAAATTCATCACCAGCGAATACGTCGCCCGGCTTAATGCCTCGCCGTTTTTCATCGTCGTGGACTACACGGGCCTGACCGTGCCGCACTTCAACGAGCTGCGCACCCGCCTCCGCAAAAGCGGGGCCGAGGCGCACGTCGTGAAGAACAGCATCTTCCGTATCGCCGCTCAAGAAGCCGGCCTCGCCGACCTCTCCGGCGTGCTCACCGGCCAGATGGCCGTCGTGACCGGGCAGAAGGATGTCTCCGCCGCAGCGAAGACGCTCAAGAACTTCGCCGCTGAGTTCGAGAAGCCGAAACTCAAGTTTGGGCATCTCGGCAACAAGCGGCTCGAAAGCGCCGACCTGCTCGCTCTCGCTGAATTGCCGTCGCTGGAAGTGTTGCGTGGCAAGCTGCTGGGTGTGCTTCAGGCCCCGGCCCAGAAACTCGCGGCCCTTATCAACACGCCTGGCTTACAGCTTGCGCGGGTCATCAAGGCCAAGGCCGACAAGGCCGCTTAACCATTTCCGCCGGCCTGTTGGCTGGCGGGGGAACAAACAACGAAACAAACAGAGTGAATCGTCGGCCGGCGGCTGCTGGCTCAAATCTCCGGGGCTCCGGGGGCGACGAGACTAAAGAAAGGTAACATGGCTGATATCGCAAAGTT
>JAYTIO010000122.1:0-4858 GCA_043731805.1 Pedosphaera sp.
CGGTGGTCTAGGTCGTGCGCCCGGTGGTCTAGGTCGTGCGCCCGGTGATCTAGGTCGTGCGCCCGGTGGTCTAGGTCGTGCGCCCGGTGGTCTAGGCCATGCGCCCGGTGGTCTAGGCCATGCGCCGGGTGGTCTAGGCCATGCGCCGGGTGGTCTAGGTCGCTCGCCGGGTGGTCTAGGCCAACTCCGTGCCGGTCTAGCCCCTGTCCCGGAGGGCCGACGGAACTTAGCCGGTAGCAACGCCCCCGGAATAGGCCCCACAGATTGTCCCCCGCCCCGACGGGGGCGGAGGAACGCACCCGTATCCGTCGCCCCTGCCGGGGCGGAAGATACTTTTGATGGGCCGATACCGGGGGCGTTGCCCCCGGCTAAGTTCCGGGGTCCCTCCGGGACACGCTGCGGCCCCCGGCGCACACCTTTTACGCCTCCCCCTTCCGCCTTTCGCACTCCGCACTCCGCCTTCTCCACTCCCCCTGCCTCTTTCAACCTTCAACCTTCAACCTTTTGCTGATGGCCCGCTTCCTCTTCATCCGCCTGCTCCAGACGCTCCCGGTCCTCTGGGCCGTGGCGACGCTCACCTTCTTCATGGTGCGCTACGCCCCCGGCGGCCCGTTCACCGCTGAGAAGAGCATCCCGCCCGAAATCCTCAAGCGGCTGGAAGCCCACTACGGCTTGGACAAACCGCTCGGCGAGCAATACGTCACCTTCCTTAAAACCCTCGTCACCGGCCAGCAGCCGTCCATCCGCCACGCGAACCGCACGGTCGGGGAAATCATCCGGGAGTCCTTCCCCGTGTCGTTGGAGCTGGGCACCTGGGCGTTGCTCATCGCGCTGGCCATCGGCCTGCCCGCCGGGATGCTCGCCGCGCAAAAGCCCAACACCGCGCAGGACTACGTGCCGATGTCCTTTGCGATGGTCGGCGTGGGGCTGCCCACGTTCGTGCTCGGGCCGCTCATGGTGCTGCTCTTTTCGCTCAAGCTCGGCTGGTTCAACACCTCGGGCTGGAACACCCCCGGCGACCGCGTGCTCCCGGCGCTCACGCTCGGCTGCCACCTGGCCGCCTACGTGGCGCGGCTCACGCGCGGCGGGATGCTGGAGGTCATGGGCCAGGACTTCATCCGCACCGCGCGGGCCAAGGGCGCCTCGGGCCTGCGCATCCTGACGCGGCACGCGTTGCGGGGCGGCCTGCTGCCGGTCGTGACCTTCCTCGGCCCGGCGGCGGCGGGCCTCATCACCGGCTCGTTCGTCATCGAGACCGTTTTCAACATCCCCGGCCTGGGCAAATACTTCGTCGGCTCGGTCTTTGACCGCGACATCCCGGTGGTGGGCGGCACGGTCTTCTTCTTCGCCGCGCTCATCCTGGGCTTCAACCTCGTGGTGGACATCGTGCAAGCCTGGCTGAATCCCAAGGTGCGCCTGGAATAGCGGGGCGAAGAATTATTTGCCGCGAAAGGGCGCAAAGGAACGCAAAGGAAAGCGCGGCGGGGCGAGCTGAAGGTGGCCCCGCCGAGGAACCTCACCACTTTGCGTTCTCTGCGCCCTTTCGCGGCAAATAATCACTTCCCCGCCAGCGCGGCTTGCAGGCAGGCCAGTTCGTCCTTCACCAGCGCGGGGTCGGCCAAGGTCTGCGCGATCTCGGCCTTCACCAGCTCGCGGAAGCGACGGCGCAGGTGGTGGACGGCGACCTTCACCGCGCCTTCGTTGCACTCCAGCACGCGGGCGGCGTCGGCTTGCGAGACGGTCTCGGTGTCGCCGGTGAGCCAGGGCTTCAGCATGGCGAAGTGCGCGGCGCGACCGGCCTCCGCCTGCTCGTGGGCGAGCGCGGTGAGCGCGCGGTCGAGGACGGTGAGCGCCCACTTGCGGTCGAACTCGCGCTCCGGGTCCGGCGCGGTGGCGTCGGGCAATTCGAGGCCGGGCGAGGTGTCCGTCTCGACGCCGAGCGGGAGCGGGACGGTGCCGGAGCCGCGCTTGGCGGCGCGCGCGCGGTCGTTCATGTCGGCGAGGAAGTGCTTCACCGCGCCGAGCAGGAAGGAGCGGAAGCGCCCGCGTCCCTGCACCACGGTGTCGAGTCCCTGTCGCGCCAGCAGCCGGGCGAAGAACTCCTGCGTCAGCTCGCGCGCCGCGTCCTCCTCGCGCCCCGAGCGGCGGAGGAAGGCGAACACGGCCCCGTAGTAAGCCCCGCACAAATCCCCCAGCGCCGCGCGCGACTCCGGCGAATCCCCGCGCGCCGCCAGCACGCGGGTCCATTGCGTGGTGTGGAAGGCACCAGCGGATGAAGTCATCGGGGTGATGTCGGTGCGGGTGGGCCGGGTGGAACCGCCCCCGGCGCGCGCTTCACGGTGGCCAGCAGGTGATACTTCCAGCCGTCGCCGTGGGTCACGGTGGCGAACTCCAACAAGGCGCCGTCCGGCAATTGCCGCCAGCTCTTGGCCCGCTGCTCCATGTCCTTCGCCACGGCGCGCGTCTCGGCCTCGGTGAAGTCCAGCGGCAACGTCCAGCCCAGCACGTGGTCGTTCACGCCCGCCCAAGTCTTCACCTGCCAGGTGCGGTAAGTGCCGCGATGCGGCTGCTCGCGCAAGCCGGCCGACGGCGTCATGTCCTGCCAGACTTCGAGGCCGAGGGCGGGATTCTGGTCGCGCTCGAAGTGCAGGAGAATGTCCCATGTGCCGGGTGGGTTCTCGACGCGGAGGACTTTGAACTCGATGTGCGGCGGAATCGCTGTGGGGATGGGCGGACCGGCTTGCGGCAAGGCGCGATGCTCGTCGCCGTCGGAGCTCTCAAGTTGCGGATAGAATTGAATCAGGAGAATCACGAAGAGCAGCCCGGGCAGGAGGAGCAGGAGCAGGCCGGGATACTTGAGGAAGGAGGTTGGGAATTGCTCGCGCTTACCCGCGTCACGAGGGGAAAATCCAAAGAATAATGGGGTCAGCCAGCCGACGACCGCCACGGTCCCGAGCACGGCCAGCGTCGTGAGCACGGCGGCGAGGGACGTGTCCGCGGGGGTTCGCGACCAAGTTTGCCACGCTTCCGGCAGATAGGATTTGCCCAGCATCAACCCGAGACCACCAGTGATGATGACGTATCCCGCTCCCAACAAACACTTCGCCCCCACCGAGGTGCCCAAGCGCTCGCGGGTCCACCAACCACTCAGTGCGAAACCTAGCCACATAACGCCGTTGCCACGGCTGGAGTCGTGGAATGTCAGTCCGGCCAGGCCCAACCACAATACGGGCATTAGCCGCACCAGCAGGGCGGAGTGGCGAGAGCTAGACTTCGCAAGCCAGAGCATGAACCAAATGAAGAGCGCAGCAACTACGAGGAGGGACGCGAAAGTCCCAAAGAAGGGGAGGCTGGAGTTGAACCCGGAGTTGTCACTACCCCCCGATTGGCGAGCGAGCATCAACATCAGCCCCGTGCCAATGGCGACGGGGATGAAGGCCAGCCAGGACAGGGGCCAGACGGAGCCGAGCGCCAAATCGGGTGGAGCAACGGGCGTCGCGGCAGATGGAGTTTCCCGCCGGTGCCGGAGCCACAGGCCCACGCCGGCCATCCCGGCGAGGACGAGAGTTCCGGGAAAACTGAAGACAAGCCGCCCAACCTCGTGGGCTGGTTCCGGCGGGACTTGGCCCGTTGCCCGCAACATGAGGTGAACCAGCAACGGCGCGCCAAACGCGGCGAGCGCGAGGGTCGGCCAGAGCGAAGGTTTGAGCGGCGTGAGTGGTGGCGGCGAACCGGCGCGCTGGCGGCCCCAGCGCGGCAGCAAGTAGAGCGTGAGGAACGGCACCACGACTTCGAGGCAGATGAGTGAAGGGATGAACTCAGTGGCGGGCGGGAGCGGGGCCACAGGAGCTACCACTCGGGTGAAGTTGAAAAGCACGACGTTGATGAGGAGCATCGGCAGGCCGAACAGGAGGCCCATCCAAGCGAAGTCGCCCACGGTGGGGCGGTGCGGCGGCGCGGGCGTCTCCGCCGGGGCCTTGCCCGTCGCGGTGGTGACGGCGGCGCGGAGGGCTTGGTGCCATTCGAGGACGATGGGGTTGGTTTCCCACACGGGACACAGCCAGCTGCGATTGGGCGTGAAGTAGCGGCAGCGCGTGAGGCCGTTTTCCACCCATGTGATGCTGAGGTAGTGGAGCGGGGCGGGCTTCGCGAGCCACGGGTAGTTGCCCAGGCTCACATCGCGAATCGCCGCGAGCGGGATGCTGGTGGTCGCGCCGGTCTTGTCATCGGTGAAGGCGAGTTGGTCGCGCGTGAGGACGAGCGTGCCCTTGCCGGAATAGACCCAGAACCGGCCGCGCGCACTGGCGAGCCACTCGGGCGTGCTGAGGTAGGCGTTGGCGGTCTTAAGCAGCGGCGTGGGCGCGGGGGAAGTTTGCGTCTCCGCACGTCGGCTGACATTCGGGGACGCAGTGATGGTCTCGACCTGGGTTTTGATTTCGCCGGCGCTTTGCTGACGGTGTTCGCGTTGTTGCTCCAAGGCGCGGAGGACGACTTCGTCCACGCGCGGGTCGCTGGCGGATTTGGCGGAGGGCGGGGCGAATTTGCCGACGGGCAGCTCGCCGGTGAGCATCTCGTAGAAGACGACGCCGAGGCTGTAGATGTCGGCGCGGTGGTCCACTTCGGCGGGGCGGTCGCGTTGCTCGGGGGCCATGTAGCTGGGCGTGCCCAGGGCGGCGGTGGCGGCGGTGAGCGCAGATTCAGACGGGGAAGATTTTCCCACAGATTCAAGCCGACCACCGATTTGATTTCCATCGGCTCCGGCTTTTCCCATCTGCGGTCGCTTTGAATCTGCGGGGAAAATGTCTTCGGCGGGGCCGATGAGCTTGGCGATGCCGAAGTCCACGAGCTTCACGCGGCC
>JAYTIO010000123.1:0-15977 GCA_043731805.1 Pedosphaera sp.
GCGACGATGGTGCCGGTGCGCTCGTTGATGACGATGCGCGCGGGCATGTCCGGCGTGACCTCGATGACTTCGAGGCGCGCGATGAAGTCCACGGGGACAGCCTCCGTGCCGGGCGGCATGGCGACCCGCACGGTGGTCATGTCAATGGCGTGGGCGGCGTTGGTGAACTTCGCATTGATGGCGGCGGCGACGCGCGCGGCGGAGGTGAAGTCTGGCTGGCGCAGCAGCAAATCTATCTGGTTGTCGCGCACGATGGTGGAGGGAATCTCGCGCTCCACCAGCGCGCCGCCGATGATTTGGGCGACGGTCGGGTGGTTCTTCTGCACGGTCGCGCCGCCCGCCCCGCCCGCCCCGCCGATGAAGCCGCCGACGGAGAGCGCGCCCTGCGCCACGGCATAGACTTTGCCGTCCGCGCCCAGGAGCGGCGTCTGGAGGAGCACGCCGCCTTGCAGCGTCTTGGCGTCGCCCATCGAGGAGAGGTTCACGTCGATGCGCGAGCCGGACTTGGCGTAAGCCGGGATGTCGGCGGTGAGCATGACGACCGCCACGTTCTTCGAGGAGAGCGTGGCGGCGGGCACGGAGATGCCGAAGCGCTGAAGCATGTTCGCCACGGCCTGCCGCGTGTAAACCGGGTCCTTGTCGCCTTCGCCGGCGAGGCCGCTGACGAGGCCGTAGCCGACGAGTTGGTTGTCCCGCGCGCCGGCGATCATGGCGAGGTCCTTGATGCGGACGGCGGCGCCGAGCGCGGGGGCGAGCAGGAGGCAAAGCGCCAGACTCACCCGCGCCTTGTGGAGCCGACTGTTCCGCTCACCACGATGGAATTGGTTGCTCATGCCTCGGCCTCAGAACGGCGACACCTTGTCCCAGAGCTTCGTGAACCAGCCCTTCTTCTGCGCGTCGGAGACCGCGCCCTTGCCGATGATTTTGATGGTGGCGTCGGCGATGTTGTAGCTGAAGACGGTGTTGTTCGCCTGCACGTCGTCGCCGCGCACGGTGCCGCGCAAGACGATGTCCTGATGCTCGCCCGAGGAGGAGGTGTGGCGGGTGCCTTCCACGACGAGGTTCTTGTTGGGCAGCACATCCACCACCCGCACGGCGACGCGGGTAGTGATGGTCTCGCTGTTGGCAATCTGGCCGCCGCCATCAAAGCTGTTCTTGCCTTCAAACTTCATCGCGGGCAGGGCTCCGCCTTTGGTCAGCAAGGCGGACGCGGTCGGGGGATAGAAGAAGCTGGAGATGCTGGCGTCCGTGGCGCTGGATTTCGCGGTCTTCGTGCTGGTGCTCTTCGAGTTGCTGGTGTTCTCGGCGACGACAATCGTGAGGATGTCGCCGACGGCGAGGGCCTTCTTGTCGGCCAGCATCGTGGGGCCAGCGTCATCCTTCCAAAGTGAATCGGCGGGGAGCGGGGCCGGGAGACTGACGAACAGCGCGAGCGCCAGAACGGCGCGAGGCAGCGACTGACTGGCCCCGCCCGGGGAGACGCGGAGCTGGCGGTGAGGGCCGTGGCCTGGCCGACGCGAGGCGTGGGCGGGCTGCTCGCAGGCGGGGCCAGTCAGTCGCTGCCCGAAGGCGAGCCACTCCGCCAGGTTGGGCGGGAGTGTCTCCGCCGGGTGGAGGCGCGGCTGAACGGGGCTAGAGTTGGACGAGGATGGTGTTTTCATTTTGCACTTTGCCACGGAACTCGCGGCGGGATTGCGGATTGCGGACGCGCACAAACTGGCCGGGCAGGCCGTCTTCGAGCGCCTCGACCTTGGTGGAGATTTGCAACGCGCCGGCGGTCACGAGGGCTTCGAGGGTTTGCCCGCGAAAAATCAGCGGACGCACGCGGAAGGAGCGCGCACTGAGTGGCACGCCGGCGGGCAGGTTTTCGATGAGTTCGAGGCACGTCTCGACATGGGGCAAGGCCTCCAGTGCGTCGCGGCACAGGAGCAGGTCGCGGCGCTCGCGGAGCACGTCGGCGTCGCCGAGTGTTTGGCCGCGCTTCAAGGCTGCGCTGGTCACGAGCAGCTCGCGCCAGATGTGGGCCTGCGTGACGACGGACCAGGTGCCGAAGGTCTCGCGGAGCCCGCGCAGCTCGAAGCGGAGAATCATGTTCGCGCTGACGCCGCTGGTGGGGAGGTCGAGGAGTTTGAGCGTGAAGGTCTCGTCGGGCACGGCCAACGCGGTCCACTGCCGGGAGAAAGTGAGTTCCAACTCGCCGCGCGTGCGGACGTGTTCACGTTGCAGCACGTCGGTGAGCAGCGCCTTCAATTCGGATTCCCCCAGCGCCCGGGTGCGGCGCGTGACGCGGACCTGGGCGGCACCGGTCCAGTTGGTGGAGCTGACTTCAGGTGCAAACTTGTGCAAGAGGGCGGTGACTTCGCCGCGGTTGAGGACGAGGGATTGGCCGATGGCAGGGGCATCAGCCACGCGCAGATGCGGCAGCGGGGCTTCAGCGGTCGTGGCCAAGAGCTGTTCCAGAAACACGCCGTCGCCGGTGACGGACGCGGTGGGCAGGAGCGAAAGAGAAGCGGTCTGGCCCGCCAGCGGGAGGGCAAGTGCTAGCATGAGGCCAGACCGGAGCAGGAGTTGGGGGAGGGAAAGCATGTTACGAGAGGAGGTGGCGCTGCTCGCGCGCGATGTCTTTGAGATGCCAGCCGAGGTGGCCGCCCCACAGCAGGCAGGTGCAGTGGAGCTGCATCCGGCGGAGCGCCGGCTCGTGCCCGGTCCCGAGCAGCCGCCGCCAGGCGGGCGGCGCGGGGCGGCAGTGATGGACGGTGTTTTTCATCAGCGGCGGAGGTTGTTGGACATCTGCATCATCTCGTCGGCGGCTTGCACGGCCTTGGAGTTAATTTCATAAGCCCGCTGTGCGATGATGAGGTTCACCATCTCCTCGACCACCTTGACGTTGGAGAGTTCGAGGAAGCCTTGTTGCAGCGTGCCGAAGCCGTTCTCACCGGGGCTGCCCTGGTCCGCCGTGCCCGAGGCGGTGGTCTCGCGGTAGAGGTTGCGGCCCATGCTTTCGAGGCCGGCGGGGTTGTTGAAGCGGACGAGATGCACCTTGAAAGTCTGCTTGCCGCTCGCGCCGATGGTGGTGACTTCGCCGTTGGCGGACATGTTGATGGCGGTGGTGCCGGGCTGGATCGGTTGCCAGCCGCCCTGCACGACGACGCCGTCGCTGGTGACGATACGCCCGTCGGAGGCGGTCTTGAACGCGCCGTCGCGCGTGTAGCCCTTGGTGCCGTCCGGGAGCTGCACCTCGAAGAAACCATCGCCCTGAATGGCCACGTCGAGCCGCTCGCCGGTGGCGGAAAGTTCGCCGGTGGTAAACACCTTCGAGGTGGCGACGACGCGGGAGCCGTGGCCGACTTGCAGGCCGGTGGGAAGCTGGTTGCCCGCGCCGGACTCGGAGCCGGCGTTGCGGACGTTCTGGTAGAGGAGGTCCTGAAATTCGAGCTTGGTCTTCTTGTAGCCGGTGGTGTTGACGTTCGCGAGGTTGTTGGCGATGACATCGAGGTTCACCTGCTGGGACTGCATCCCGGCGGAAGAGGAGTAGAGGGCGCGGAGCATGAGTCAGAGGGAATGCGGAGTGCGGAGTGCGGAATGCGGAATGGGGCGTTGGGTAGCTGGTGGCGTGGAGGGGTTCATTCGCAATTCGGAATTCGACATTCGCAATTTCAGGTTCCGGCCAGTTCGCTAATCGCCTTGCCCATGCGCTCGTCTTGGAGTTGGACCATCTTCTGGTTCGTTTCGAAGTGGCGCATCGCGGTCATCAGGTTCGCCATCTCGACCACGGACGAGGTGTTCGCGGCTTCGAGGAAGCCCTGGCGCACCGTCGCGCGCGTGGCGTCAGCAGGCTGGAGCTTCGTGTCCAGCGCGCCAAAGAGCCCGCCGCCCAGCGGGGTGAGGAGTTGCGGCGAGTTGAACTCGACGAGCTTGAGCTTGCCCTTGCGCGTCGCGCCCTGGCTGATGTCGCCGTTGGCGGCGATGGAGATGGGGTTCGCGTCCTTGGGGTCGAGCTGGATGACGCCGCCGGTGCCCATGACGAGGTGGCCAGCCTTGGTGATGAGCTGGCCCTGGGCGTCCACGTGGAATTCGCCGTCGCGGGTGTAACCGCTCTTACCGTCGGGGAGCTGCACCTCGAAGAAACCCGCGCCGTCGAGCGCCGCGTCGGTCTTCACCCCGGTGAACTTGAGTTCGCCGTTGCTGAAGTCCGTGTAGCTCTCCATGCGCGGGAGCGTGAACTGCGCGGGCTGGGAGCCGGTCGCGCCGCGCGCGCCCATGAGGCCGGCCTCGATGGCGGAGAAGGAAATGTCCTGCTTCTTGAAGCCCGGGATGGAGCTGGCGGACAGATTCTGCGCGATCAAGTCCTGCCACCGGCTGCTGGCGTTCATCGCTGCTGCGGCTTGGAAGAGGCTGACATTCATCGAGCGACTGTTCAGCAGTGCATGTGCCAGCGGGTGGGAACCGGGATTTGCTCGGCATTTCGCCGAAGCGGTGGGCCGCAGCGGCAGTTCGTGCCAGCCAGGAGCGAAGGAGCGAGAAGGTTTTGCCGCATGTGAGTTGCCGACTTTAAAGCCACACATGGAACACGGACGAAACACAGAGGAAGAATGCGGACGCGCAGTCGGAGGGTTCGCCACCCCGGACCCGGCTCCCATGGTTGAAGTGCGGCCCAGGCGATCGCTGCGGAGCGTCAGGTTCCCCAATCCGTGTTCCCTCCGTGGCTAGGAACCCCTTCCCAGAACAGCTGCGAAGGGGCGGTCCGAGCGCCTCAGTATTCGCAGGCCAGCTCGAAGATCTCCCCGCAGGCGCACTCCAAACGGAGGTGCGTCACGCGGTTGCCATCGCGCAGCAGCGTGACCTTCGGCGGCCTGGCTGGGTGGGGTGCGTGGGCAGCGGTCGCGGCAGCGGTCGCAGCGGGCTGGAGGGGCTTGAAGACCGGGGTGGCCTTGGCTTGCGGGATGACTTTGAGGTGAAACGTGGTCCCGTCCGCAGCCCGCTGGGTGGCGGGCACGACCAAGGGTGCAAAGGCGGCGGGCATGGTAGGTTCAGTGACCGAGCTTCTCTGCGACCTTGAGCATCACCGACACGCGGCGGTTGATCTCATCCTCGGGGTCGAAGCGCGGCATCGGCATCGTGTCCGCGAAGCCGGAGACCTTGCGGATTTGGGGTGCCTTCACCCCGTTGGCGAGCAGGCTGCGCCGGGCCGTGTTGGCGCGTTCACTCGTCAGTTCCCACGAGCCATAGTCGTCCCGCACGGGCTTGAAACCCCGCTCCGTGTGGCCCTCTAGCTCGACGCGGAAGCTCGGATACCGTGCGATCTGCCAGGCGAGCGTGGAGAACACCCACCGGCCATACTCGGTGAACCGGCCCGAGTCCGGCTCGAAGACCGGCTTGCGGTTGCGGTCGAAGATGCTGATCCGCAGGCCCTCGTTGGTCATCTCCAGCTTCACCGTCTCGTCTTGCTCAAGGTCGGGATGCTTCTGGAGCGAGGCGAGGAGATCCTCGTTGAGCCGCCGCAGCATATTGAGCTCGACGGCGGAGGCTGAGTCGAAGTTGCCCTGGCTGGACTTCACCGCCTGCATCTCCTTGTTTGGGACGATGCCGGTGGACTGCTTGGTGAGCGTGTTGAAGGGATTACTGAACGAGCGCGCGATGGCTTCCTTGATTTTCTGATCCTGCGAACTAAGCCACAGCACCATGAAGAGCGCCATCATCGCCGTGACGAAGTCCGCGTAAGCCACCTTCCACGAGCCGCCGTGATGTCCGTGCTTCTTGGCCATGTCACTTGCCGGGGCTGTTCAGCGCCTTGAGCATCTTCTCCAGCTCGTCCGCCGAGGGTTTCACGTCACTGGTCAAGCCCCGCCGCGCAACCTCGATGGCCATCAGCGGGGCCATGCCGTTGGCGAAGCCCACGACCGAGGTGGCGATGGTGCGCGTGTAAGCCTGCTCGGCCGCGCCGACGAAGGCGAGGTTCACCGCGAGCGGGTTGAGGTAGCCGTAGGAAACCAGAATTCCCAGAAACGTGCCGACCAGTGCCGCGCCGACTTTGTGGCCGATCTCCTCGATGGGGCCGTTGATCGCGCCCATCGTCACCACGATGCCCAACACGGCCGCGACGATGCCGAAGCCGGGCATGGCGTCCGCAACCTTGGTGAGCACGTCCACCGGCGCGTGGTGTTCGTCCTCTGCGCTCTGTAATTCGACTTCGAGCAGCATCTTGAGCTGGTCCGGCTTGATCTTGCCATCAATGATCGGCTTGAGCCCGTTGCAGAGAAACTCCACCGCGTGGTGATTGCCGACGAAGCCGGGATACTTCGAGAAAATGCTGCTGACCTTCGGGTTCATCACATGTTCCTCGAGCGCGATCATGCCGTTGCGGCGACCGAGGAGAAACAGTTCGTAAAGCGCCTTGAGCAGCTCCTCGTAGGCCTGCTTGTTGTAAGGCGAACCTTTCAGCGCGCTGATGATTTGGTGAACGAGGTCCTTCATCACCTTGACCGGCGACATGATGATGAGCGACCCCAGCGCCGCCCCACCGATGGTCACCACTTCCGATATATGCCACAGCGACGCCGGATGCCCGCCCGCCATGGAAAACCCACCCAGCACACACACCAGAACAATAATGCCGCCGATGATGATGACCATGGTTGGGGGGGGAGTTAAGCCGGCGAGGCGTCTTTGCGCTTCAGGTGCGCCTTGATCGCGAGGATCGCCTGCGAGTGAATCTGACAGATGCGCGACTCGGTGACGCCGAAGCCCTCGGCGATCTCCCGCAACCGCATATCCTCGAAGTAATAAAGCGCGAGCACCTTCCGCTGCATCTCCGGCAGTTGCTGGATGCGCGCGGCGATCAGGTCCGCCAACTCCCGCCGGTGCGCGCCGGCCTCGGGCCCTTCGACGGACGTGTCCGCCACGCTCTCGTAATTCGTCGCGCCGTCGTCCGCGTCGGAGCTTTGCGCCGCGTCGAGACAGACGAACGTCGCGGGCCGCACCTCGGCAAGCTGCCGCTGATACTCGGGCAACGGGACATTCAACTCCCGCGCC
The DNA here is from genome assembly GCA_043731805.1 of Pedosphaera sp. GTDB lineage: Bacteria > Verrucomicrobiota > Verrucomicrobiia > Limisphaerales > SXTU01 > SXTU01. The sequence continues at coordinate 7,033 of JAYTIO010000123.1, forward strand.
ACCTCCCAGTCCGTCGGCAACCGCCCGTGCCGCTGCTCAAGCTGCTGCATCGCGAACTGAATCTTCCGCGCCTTGGTGTGAATTGAGCGCGGCACCCAATCCAGCTTCCGCAGCTCGTCGAAGACCGCCCCGCGAATGCGGATGCGCGCGTAAGTCTCGAAGGCCGTGCCCGCATTCGGATCGTAATTCCGCACCGCGTTGAGCAGACCCACCAGCCCCGCGCTGTGCAGATCATCCGCATCCACGTGGGAGGGCAACGCCATCGCCAGCCGGCCCACAACGGCCTTCACCAGCGGCAGGTATTGCGAAATCAAGTTCTCCTCCGGCGTGCAGCCGGCGGCGGTGTCCCGGCGGTAGCGCTGCCACAACTCGGCGGCCGGCACCGGGCGCGGTTGCCAGGCGGTGGCAGCGGTGGCAGCGGTCTCAGCGGTCTCAGCGGTATTGGCAGGAGAGGTGGCAGTCATACGCTATTTCCCTTTGCTTGAAGTTGCCGTCGCCAACTCGGGCGCGGCGGTTGTAAGTTTCTCCTGCTGCACTTGGACTAGGCATTGCAGCCACATCCGACCCCACCACCGCAGCAGCAGGCCGCCGCCGAAAGCCGTCACGCTCGCGCGCCACAGGGCATCCGGCCACGGGCTGTTCTGCGCGAGTCCGAAGCCGGCTCCGATGAGGAACCCGAGCAGGCCGCCAAGTAACATCAGGATTTTCATTCGCTACGGGAGCTGTTTAGCAGGTGGTTTGCCAGCGGGCAGGCGCAGCCTGGCGCGGAAGCTTTTCCGGCCATTTCCCTGCAAAAGTCGCGGCCAACAATCCTTCCGCGCTCGCCGCCCGGAAGTCGCCCGGAACATTTTGCCCGGCTCCCAGAAACCGCAGCGCGAAGTTTGTGCCCCAGACCAAATTCCACAGCTTTCCGACCCGCGGCTCCTCATCGAGGTGCGTCAGCACGAGGTCCGTCACCGGCAAGTCCGCCCACGCCCGCGCCTGCGCCAGCAAGAGCTGCGGGTCGTAAGCCGCGTTGAGGACAAGGTGGACTTGCGCGTCCGGCCATCCGGCGAGTCGCTCGGCCAAGTCCCCGAGGGCCATCGCGTCCCGCCCGTCCACGCCGGGCAGATCCACGAAGCCCAGCTCGCCAGTGCTCGCAGACGTGGTCGCACTCCAGGTCCGCTCCACCGGCACGCCGAGAATCTCACCGTGAACGCTGAGGAACTCCGCCGTGTTCGCCGTCTGGCCGTCGAGCCGCCACACCCGCGCGGGCTGGTCGTCGAGCAGCGCGGCCTGCGTAAGCCACTTGCACAAGGCGGTGGTCTTGCCCGCACCGGGCGGGCCGATGAAGACATGCAGCGGACGGGCTTGCTGGGCGTGGGAAAGTTCCGGCGAGCGCCACCGGTCCGGCAGCACCGCGCGCGCGAACGCCAGTTCCTCGCTGAACGACGCAGGCGGGGTTTCCCCGTGGAGCAGTTGCAGCCGCTCGACCACGCGCTGCGCGTGCAACGGCAGCAGGCCGAGTTTTTGGAGTAGCACTCCGACGCGCCACCCGCTGGCGTCCGCCACTGGGGCGAAGGCGAAGTCCGGCAACGACGGTTCGCAGCACCTCGCTTCGGGCACGACGCGGGGAGCCGTGGTGGGCACGACCAACTCCCGCAGCGCCGCGATTTCGCGGCGCAAGTCCCCGAAGTTGTCCGGCGCGGGCGCGGGCGCGTCTGGCAACATCGCCGTGACCTCGATGCGCGCCTTCTGCCACAGGCGCGCCAGGCCCACGGCGGGCAATTGCCGGACATTGAGCACCACCGCCTCGGCCCCGAGTCGCTCGCGGATTTGCGCGACGGCTTCAGCGGCGGAACCGGCGGTGAAGGTGTGCGCGTTCATCAGCAAAACCACAAGCCAAGCTCCCAGTGCCACAGCCGCTCCGAACCCCAACCGCCAAGGCCGCGCGGCGGACCGCCCGCCGGTTCAAGCCGCTCCCTGGCGGTGGGAATCGGCGGTCGGCTGGAAGCGGTGAGAATGCTCGGGAGCCGGGAAGGCCGAACGGATTCGTCGCGCAACGGCCATGGCGGTGAACCGGGCTGGGAAAGTTCCAGTTGCATAAATCATCCCTCCGGACACGGCACCACCGCCGTGTTCTGCACCTCCACGCGGGCGGGCACCTCGTTGTAAGCCAGCACGGCCAGGTCGGCGAAGGTCGTCTCAAAAAAGCGGCGGAAGCCCAGGCGAAGTTGCGGCGCGCAGAGCACGACGGGCGCGTGCCCGGTCGCCAGCATTTGCGACACGAACTTCGACAGGGACTCGACGACGTGCCGGGCTAGGCGCGGCTCCATCGTCAGCGAAATCTCGGTGGGCGATTGGCGCAGGCCTTGCGCGATTTGCTGCTCCAACCGGGGGTCGAGCGTGATCGCACGCAGCGAGCCGTTCTCCTGTTGGAAGGGCTTGGCTAGCTGCGGCCCGAGCGCGCGCCGGGCATGTTCGGAGAGTTCGTCCGGGTTCTTCGTGAGGTGGGCGAAGTCACCGACCTTCTCCAAAATGCCGGCGAGGTTGCGGATGGAAATCCCCTCAGCCAGCAGGTTTTGCAGGATGCGCTGCACTTGTCCGACGTTGAGTTGCGCCGGGATGAGTTCGTTCACCACGGTCGGATGCGTCTGCTTCAAGTTGTCGAGCAGCACCTGCACGTCCTGACGCGTGAGAATCTCGTGGCAATTGCGCCGCACCGTCTCGGAGAGGTGCGTGACTAGCACGGACGCGGCGTCCACGACCGTGTGGCCGCTGACCTCGGCGTGCTTGCGTTCCAAATCGGTAATCCATGTCGCGGGCAACTGGAAGACGGGCTCGACCGTGGGCACGCCCTTGAGCTGGGCCTTGCTGTTCGTTGCATTCATCGCCAGCCAGTGGCCGGGCCTCAACTCGCCCTTGGCGAGCGCGTGGCCCTTGAGGAGGAAGCGGTATTCGTTCGCGCCCAGTTGCAGATTGTCGCGCATCCGAATGGGCGGGATAAGCAGGCCCATGTCGCTGGCGAAGTTACGGCGCACGCCGGTGACGCGCTCCAGCAAGTCGCCACCCTTGCGCGTGTCGGCGAGGCTGACGAGGCCGTAGCCCAGCTCGATTTGCAACGTGTCGAGCGTGAGGAGCGACTCCATCTTGTCCGACGCGGCGGCCGCTCCGGTAGTGGCGGGCGCACCGGGTTTCGCGGCGGCTCCGGCGGCGAGTTTGCCCGCAGCACCGGCTGCCGCATCGGCGTCGGTGGGGAACATATTGTGGCGCTTCATCGTCTCGGCGAGCAGCCAGACGCCGACGGCGAGGGTGAGAAAGGGAATGGTCGGTAGGCCCGGAATCACAGCCATCAGCAGGAGCATTCCCGCCAGCAGCAGCAGGACGCGCGGCGAGAAGAAGAGCTGCCGGCCGAGGTCCTTGCTCAGTTCGTTTTTCGACGCCGCGCGGGTGACGAGGATGCCCGCCGCGACGGACGTGATGAGCGCCGGGATTTGCGAGACCAGGCCGTCGCCGATGGAGAGCAGGGTGAAGCGCTCCAGCGACTCCCCGATGGTCATGCCCTTCTGCATCACGCCGATGGCGAAGCCGCCGAGGATGTTCACCAACGTGATGAGCACGGCGGCGATGGCGTCACCGCGCACGAACTTGCTCGCGCCGTCCATCGCGCCGTAGAAGTCGGCTTCCTGCTCGACCTTGCGGCGGCGAGCGCGGGCCTCGTCCTCCTTGATGATTCCGGCGTTCAGCTCGGCATCAATCGCCATCTGTTTGCCAGGCATCGCATCCAAGGTGAAGCGCGCGGCGACCTCCGCGATGCGCCCCGCGCCCTTGGTGATGACGATGAAGTTGATCAGGACGAGGATGGCGAAGACGACCATTCCGACGACGTAGTTGCCGCGCACGACGAAGTTGCCAAACGCCTCGATGACGTGGCCGGCGTAGCCATCCAGCAGGATGAGGCGGGTGGTGGCGACGTTGAGCGAGAGGCGGAAGAGGGTGACGAGGAGCAGCAACGTCGGGAACGCCGTGAAGTCCGCCGGCTCCTTCACGTAGAGGATAACGAGCACGATGAGCAGTGACAGCGCAATGCTCAGGGCCAGCAGGAGATCGAGGATGAACGGCGAGACCGGCAGGATGAGCAGCAGGATGATGCCGAGCAGACTGCCGGTGAGCCAGAGGTCGCCCTGGCGGAGCAAGCGGGTGAACTGGGTGGTGAGCGTGGCCATTTAGGGAATGCGGAATGCGGAATGCGGAATGCGGAATGCGGGGCGGGGAAGCGCGCCGTGCTGCGGCAGGCCCATTCGCCATTCGCCAGTTGCCATTCGCCAGTTCATCGCAGGTTGCCTTCCACGTAGTAGCGGTAGCGGTTCACGCGATAGACCCACGCGAGGACTTCCGCGACCGCCGCAAAGAACTGAGCAGGTATCTCGCCACCGACGCGGCCATACTTGAACAGCATCCGGGCGAGGGGCTTGTTCTCGAGAATCGGGATCTGGTGCTGGGCGGCAATTTCGCGGATGCGGAGCGCGTTGAAGCGCGAGCCTTTCGCCACGATGACGGGGGCTTTCATCGTCTTGCGGTCATAGCGCAGGGCGATGGCGATGTGGGTGGGATTGACCAGAATCACATCGGCTTGGGGCACATCCAGAAACATTTTGCGCTTCGCGAGCTGCATCCGTTTGCGCTTCTGCTGGGCCTTGACCTCGGGGTTGCCTTCGCTGGCCTTGCCTTCTTCCTTCACCTCTTCCTTGGTCATCATCAGGTCTTTTTGCGTGCGGTAGAACTGCCACGCGTAGTCCGCCACGGCGATGAGCGCGAGCACCCCGCCCACGCGCCAGAGGATGCGCCCGGCAGCATGGGTCAGAAACTCGGCAATCCTTGCCGCGCCGACGGCGGTGAAAAAGATCGGGTCCTCCAGCACCCGCATGACCTCGCCGTAGGACAGGCCGATGATGACCGCGAGCTTGAGGCCGTTGGTAGCGGCGGGCACCAAGGCTTTCGGCGAGCAGAGGCGTTGCAAACCGGCGATGGGATTGACCCGCGACCACTGGGCTTCGAGCGCCTCCGACGCCGTGCGGAAGCGGCTTTGCATCGCGCCCGCCACGAGCGCGCCGACGAGGCAACTGACCGAGATGGGCCAGACGCAGTGGCCGAACGTGAGCGCGCCGCCGACGAAGTAGCCTTGCAGGCTGTCGGCGGTCACGGGCCATTCGTGCAAATGGCCGAACACGCCAGTCATGCTCAAGACCAGTTGCCGCCAAATCTCCGCGCTAGTGAAGGACAGCGCCGTCAGCCCCGCCCCGAGGACGAAGATGGTTTGCACCTCGGCGCTGCGCGGGAACTGGCCGTGCTTGATGGCCTCCTCCAGCCGTTTGGCTGTAGGCAACTCTGTCTTGTCGCCACCGGAATCCATGCGTCACTTCCCTCCCAGCAACGCCGCCACGTTCAGCACGTCATGAGGCAGGCGGCGGAACCAGTTCGAGATATGCACCGCCAGCAGGTTCAGCGACAGGCCGAAGACCATCAGGCCCGCCAGCGTGCGAATGGCGAAACTCTCGGTGAAGACATTCATCTGCGGCACTGCGCGGCCCAGCACGGCGAAGACGAGCGAGATGACGAACGACACGGCGATGAGCGGCGCGGCCATCAGCAGCGCAACGAGGAACGTCCGGCTCGTGTGCCCGACTACGTTGGCAAAGAGCGCTTCGCTCAAGCCGGCGCCGCCGACGGGCAGCACGCGGTAGCTCTGCTGGAACGCGACGAGCAGCCAGTGGTGCATGTCGAGCGCGAGGAACAGGATGGCGGCGAGGTAGTAGAGGATGGTCCCCGGCGCTTCCGAGCGGCTTTCGCTGAAGGGATTCAGCGTCGAAGCCATACCCAGCCCCATCTCCTGCGTGATGATGGCGCCGGCGACATCCAGCGTATAGAAGAGCATCCGGGACACGAAGCCGAAGAGCAGGCCGACGCCGACTTCCATGACCATGAGCAGCACGAACTGGCCGAGGCTGACGTTGGCCAGTGACATCGGCGGCAGGCCAGGCGCAATGAGGAAGGCCGTGAGCACCCCCAGCGCGAGCCGGAGCTGCGTGGGCACGTTGCGCACGGTGAACACGGGGAACACCGCCAGCAATGCGCTCACGCGGACGAAGACGAGTAGCCAGTTGGTGAACTCGAAGGGCATGGCGGCAGATGAAAGTTGAAGGGTGAAAGTTGAAAGGTCCCGTCACTTGCCCCCAGCCCCTGGGACTTCACTTCACCATCTCGGGGATTTTCTGGATCACGAGCGTGGTGAACTCGAGCATCGTGCGCATCATCCACGGCAGCAGCACGGCGAGTAGGGCGACGATGCCCAGCGCCTTGGGCACGAAGGCCAGCGTCGCTTCCTGAATGGAAGTGACGGCTTGGAAGAGGCTCACCGCGAGCCCGATGCTCATCGCGGTGAGCAGGATGGGTGAGGCGAGCGTGACCGCTTGGAACATCAGGCTCTTGAGGAGTTCAACGGCGAATTCGGGGGTCATGGAGGGAGGAGTTAGCAGCTATGTGCCAAGCGCTGAGGCGAGGGGCTGGAGGGATTTTCGTTCATTTCAGTTCCGGCGGTGAACGGCGTTTCTTGCCGCGTCACCGCGCCGGGGACTGCATAGCGATTCAGATGCCAAAGCTCTGGACCAAGCTGCGGATGATGAGTCCCCAGCCATCCACGAGCACGAAGAGGAGGATTTTCAGCGGGAGCGAAATGGTCATCGGCGGCATCATCATCATGCCCAAGCTCATCAGCACCGTCGCCACCACGAGGTCTATGAGGATGAACGGGATGAAAATCAGGAAGCCCATCTGGAAGGCCGTGCGCAGCTCGCTGATGATGAAGCCCGGGATGACAACCTTCATCGGGAGCTGGTCCGGTGCGGTCGGCGGGAGGCCAGCCATGCTGGCAAAGAGTTCCACGTCCTTCGCCCGCGCCTGCTTGAGCATGAAGCCGCGGATGGGCTTGGCGGCGCGGTCGAGCGCCTCGTCGGCAGAGATTTGCTTGGCGTTGTAGGGCTTCAACGCATCGCGGTCCACGGCCTCCCAAACCGGGGCCATGATGAAGAAGGTCATGAAGAGCGAAAGGCCGATGAGGATTTGGTTCGCGGGCACGCCTTGCAACGAGAGCGCGCTGCGCACGAACGAGAGCACGATGACGATGCGCGTGAAGCAGGTCATGAGCAGCACGATGCTCGGCGCGAGCGTGAGCAGCGTGATGGCGAAAAGGATTTTGATGCCCGTGTCCAAGTCCTGCGGCTGCCCGCTGCCGGGATTGAGGCTGAGGGTGAAAGGCGGGAGGCCGGGGGCGGCGGGTTGTTGGGCGAGCAGGGGGACGGTGAGCGCGAGGAGGAGGAGCAGGATGAAGGATGAAGGATGAACGCTCGTTCGCGCGCGACTGGCTTGGGCCGGCTCCCGGGTTCCACCCGCTCACTGACAGCAAGTGCGCTCATGGTTTCCGCGCGAGCACCTGTTGCAGCGCCTCGGCGAAGCCCGGCGGGGCCGCGCTGGTCGCTGTCCCGGGCTCGGCATTCGGCAAGTGGCTCAGGAGCGTCACGCCGGTCGGCGAGGAGGCGAGGAGGAGGCGCTGTTGCTCGTAGCCGATGACGTAGAGGGCGTTGCGCTGGCCGAGGGATTTCACTTCGAGCACGTTGAGCCTGGGCGCTTGTCCACGCTGCGCGACGACGCGCTGCCAGTTGCGCACGAGCCAGACGCCGCCGAGGAAGAGCGCCAGGACGAAGACCAGCCCGCCCAGCACGCGCACCACGGAGGACCCGACCTCAGGCAAGGGCGCGGTGGGAACGGGAACGGCCGGTTCCGCCGCGCCGGCGACCACGGCCAGCGCGGTGAAGGCGAAGGCGAAGGCGAGCTTCACGTGGCCCGGCCGGCCAGCTCGGTGAGCTTGATGCCGAACATATCCTCGACCACGACCACCTGGCCGCGGGCGATGAGTTTCTGGTTCGCGTAGATGTCCACCGGCATATCGGCGTGCTTGTCGAGTTGCACGATGGAGCCGGGGACGAGCTGGAGGACTTCCCGCATGGGGCGGAGGCACGCGCCCAGCTCCACGGTGAGCTTCACGGGCACGTCGAGGAGGATTTCGAGGTTGGGCGAGGTGGCGGTGGGGAGACTCATGAGTTTATGACGGTTTGTGCGCCGCGGGTCCGGTCAACTCAACGGCCCATTGGCCATCGCAAGTCCCTAGCCGGCCGGCAAATTTGGTCCGCCCCGCGACGCGCACGAGCACTTCCGAAGCGACGGCGGGCGAGAGTTGAATCACATCGCCGACGTGCAAGCTCCCCAGCGCGCGGGCCGTCATTTCGAGGCCAGTCCAGTGTGCGCTCACCTTGAGTTTCATGTCGTCGAGCACGTTGCTCCACACCGTGGGCGGCTCGCCGGGGGGAGGCGCCGCCGCGGGCGGGGCGGGCTCATCGAGCGCCGCCGCCTGCCGGAGCAGCGGCTCCAGCGTGGCGTAGGGGAAGGCGAGCTGCACGGGCACCTTGCCGGCGGCGAACGTGGCTTCGAACACGACTTCAATCATCAGCGTGTCCGGCGGCGCGGACTGGAGGAAGCGCGGCGCGTTCTCGTGGCCGAGCAGGTGCAGCTTGGGCGCGGGCGGCGCCGGGAATTGCTGCTGCCATTCCTCGAACAGTATCTCCGCCCACTGGTCGAACAGCGCGATTTCCACCTCGGTGAGTTCGCGCGTCTCGCCGAGCCGTTCGCCCGCGCCGCCGAGCAACCGCTCGACCACGGCGGTGGCCAGCGCGGGCGGGGTTTCAAGCAGGCAGACGCCGCACCAAGGTTCCATCTTGAAGAGGGTCAGGTGCGTCGTCTCGGCCAGCCCACCAACAAAACCAGCATAAGTGACGGCCTCGACACGCGTGAGGCGGAGCGCGAAATCACTGCGCAGCCAGAGGGTCAACCGGTCGGCCAGCCCGCGCGCCAAG
>JAYTIO010000124.1:0-18513 GCA_043731805.1 Pedosphaera sp.
GCGAAGCAGTCGTAGTTGATGGATTTGCCGAGGTTCGGGTTCAGCTCGAAGCTCGGGTCGTTGGAAATGCAGGCGAGGTGAATGACGGCATCCACATCCTTTATGGCCTCGCCGACGCGCTTCGAGTCGCGCAAGTCCACCTCCAGCAGTTCCAGCTCGGGCCGTTGGGCGTGGTTGCCGAAGACCTGTTTGCCATACCAAAACGTGTCGAGCACGCGGACGCGATAGCCAGCATCTAGCAAGGCAGGGACGAGAGCGCTGCCGACGTAGCCGCCGCCGCCGGTGACGAGGAGTTGTTTGTAGCCGTTGGGATTCGTCATTGAGTTCAAAGTTTAATGTTCAAAGTCCAAGGTCGGGCTCACGCGGAACCTTGAACTCGGAACGATTCATTTCATCAGCGACGTGAAGTGGCGGAACAGGCTCGTCGGGTCAATGAAGCTCCGGTGGCCCATGATCATGCACGCCTCGGCGCCGACCACGTTGGCGATGAAGCCCAGCGTCTCCGCCGGGATGCCCAGCGCGGCGCACGGCGCAGTCACTGCGAATACCGCGTCGCCCGCGCCCACGCGGTCCACCACGCGGATGGCGAAGGCGGGCACCTCGGCAATGACTTGGTTGCGGTCGCAGCAGTAGCAGCCCGCGCTGCCGCGCGTGACGAGGAAATGCTGGCTGCCCACGCGCGCCGCCGCCGTGCGCGTGATGGCCGCGAGGTCCTCGGTCATCTTGCGGGCGTCGAGCCGCACCTCGGGTTCGCCGAGCGAGACGAAGTCGGCGCGCGGATACTTGGAGATGAGATTGAAACCGCGGTTGCCGGCGTTCACCTGCACGTTCACGGCGAGGAATTTCGCGCGCGCGCAGATGAGGTGCACCGCGCGCTCGGTGAGCAACCCGTGGCCGTAGTCGCCGACGATCACCACGTCGTATTGCGGCAGCAGCTCAGCGAGTTGCTTGAGAAACTGTTCTTCCAGCGCGGGCGTAAGCCGCTCGTTCCGCATTTCGTAAACCTCGAAGAGCTTCGCCGAAAGGTGCTCCTCCAAGAATCGCCGCTTCACGATGGTCGGCGCATCGGGCAAGCGCAGGAAGTGTGGGCGGACATTCTTGTTCAGCTTCGACAGCACGAAGTCTTCGCGCGAATTTTCCGCGCCCAGCGCGCTCAGGAGGCCGACTTCGTCGCAGAAATTCGAGACGTGGTTGGCGATGGCCAGCACGCCGCCGGCGTATTGCTCCGTGCGGTTGTGCAACGCGGCCAGCACGGGCTCCTTGCTGGATTTGCCGAGCACGTTGCAGAACTGATACTCGTCCACAATGGTCTCGCCGATGACGAGCACCTTCTGCTTCCGAATCGCCTGCAAGTGCCCGATGACCTCCTCCGGCGGATGCGCCACGCGGAAGCGTTCGAGGAAGTCCTTCGTCTTCGGCGTGAAGACATCCATGAAACGATTGATGAGCGTGGACGCACTGAAAGTCTCCTCGTCCGTCAGGTGCAGCTTGCCGCCTCCTGCCACCACGGCCGCCTCCTCGTCGGAAATCGCGGTGGTGTGGTCGCGCTTGCCCTCCTCGCGGACCATGCCCTTCACGTAGAGCGACGGGCGGACAATCTTGATGGTCTCCACCGCCGTGGGCCACTCGGTGACGGCCACGAAGTCCACGCAGGCGAGCGACGCCAACGCCTCGGCCCGCAGCTTCTCGGGGAACGCCGGACGGTGCGGCCCCTTGTTCACGAAGCGGTCGGGCGTGGTTGTCACCACGAGCACGTCGCCGAGTTGCTTCGCGGCTTCGAGGTGTTTGATGTGGCCGATGTGCAGGAGGTCAAAGACGCCGTGGCAGTGAACGATGGTCCTTCCGGCGACGCGGTGGGGTGCCAGCGCGGGGCCGAGTTCTTGGACGCGGAAAATCTTTTTCGACGTGGCTTCCATGACAATTAGCGGAGCAGACCATGAACAAGCACCAGCGCGATTGCAAACCATCTCACCTTCGCTGGGCTACGGCGCATGCCCGATCCCACCAGCACCTTGAAACGCCCGCCCGCCCCGCGTATCACTGCGCCGTGCCATCGCTTCTGCAAACCTCCGTGCGCGCCGTTTCGCGGTCGGCAATCGCGAGCTTGGTTGTGATGGCAGCGAACGCGGCGGCTCCCGTTGACTTCACTCGCGAAGTCCGCCCGCTGCTCGTGAAGCGCTGCCTCGCGTGTCACGACGCCGAGCACGCCAAGGGCGGCCTACGGCTCGATTCCCGCGAAGCCGCGCTCAAGGGCGGCAAGTCGAATCACCCCCCACTCGTCCCCGGCGCACCGGCGAAGAGCGAACTGGTCAAACGCATCACCACGCACGACCCGGACGAGCTCATGCCCCCCAAAGGCGGCGCACTCACGTCACCGCAAGTCGCCTTGCTCACGCGCTGGATTGCTGACGGCGCGAACTGGCCGGCGGACAGCGCAGCGCAGCACTGGTCGTTTGTCCCGCCCGTGCGACCCGCCGTCCCCGCAGTGAAGAACCAGTCGTGGCCGCGCAACCCGATTGACCACTTCATCCTCGCGAAGCTGGAGGAAAGTGGGCTCCAACCCTCGCCTCCCGCCGCCCCGCGCACCCTAATCCGCCGCCTCCACCTCGACCTCCTCGGCCTCCCGCCAGCCCCGGAAGCAGTCGAGACGCTCCTAAGCAAACTCCCACCCTCTCACCCTCCCACTCTCCCACCCGCACACCAAGTAGTTGAGCAAGCGGGCAAGCGGGAAAGTGAACACCGTGTCATCGCCGGCCTCGTGGACACGCTCCTCGCCTCACCGCATTACGGCGAACGCTGGGGCCGTCACTGGCTCGACCTCGCGCGTTACGCGGAGTCGAACGGCTACGAGCGCGACGCCGCCAAGCCCAACGTCTGGCGCTATCGCGACTACGTCATCGCCGCCTTCAACGCGGACAAGCCCTACGACCGCTTCATCCGCGAGCAGATCGCCGGCGACGAACTGCCAGACGCGAACGCCGAGACGCTCATCGCCACCGGCTTCCACCGCCTCGGCCCGTGGGACGACGAACCCGCTGACCCCGTGCAGGACCGCGCGGACCAGGTGGACGACATGATTCGCACCACGTCGCAGGCCTTCCTCGGCGTCACGCTCGGCTGCGCGCGCTGCCACGACCACACGTTCGACCCGCTCACCGCGCGCGATTACTACAGCCTCGCCGCCGTCTTCGCCCCGCTGAAGCGCACGCAGTCCGGCCGCAGCGATCTCGACGCGTCCGCTGGCACGCGTGCGGAACTCAAGGCGCTGGCCGAACGCGACCAGCGCATCGCGGCGCTGACGAACGCGTTGAAATCCGCGAGCGCTGAGTCCCGTCGTGAGCAAGCCGCCACCACCGAAGCCACCATCGCTGAGTTGCGCCGAGTGACGCCCGACCTGCCGCGTGGTTACTTCCCCAGCGAGCCTTCGCCCGCCGCGCCGAAGACCTTCGTCCTCCTGCGCGGCAGCGCGCACAACCCCGGCCCCGAAGTCTTCCCCGCCGTGCCCGTGGCGCTCACGGCGAAGCAACCAGCCTTCCCCGCCAGCGACGAGTTCACCACCCGCCGCCGCCTCACGGTCGCGAACTGGATTGCCAGCGCGGACAACCCGCTCACTGCGCGCGTCCTTGTGAACCGCGTCTGGCAGCACCACTTCGGCGAGGGCCTCGTGCGCACGCCCAGCGACTTCGGCATCATCGGCACCGCCCCGACGCACTCGGAGTTACTCGACTGGCTGGCGGATTGGTTCGTGAAGGAAGGCGGGTGGTCGGTGAAGAAGTTGCATCGGCTCATTCTGGCGAGTGCGACGTGGCAGCAGGCGTCGGGCAATGCGGAACTCGGAATGCGGAATGGGGAACTAGGGACGCCGCGCGCCTCGGTCATTCCGCACTCCACCCTCCGCACTCCACTTTCGGACGACCCCGAAAACCTCCTCCTCGCCCGCTTCCCCTACCGCCGCCTCGAAGTCGAGGCCATCCGCGACTCCATGCTTGCGGTGAGCGGACGGCTTAACCCGCGCGTCGGCGGGCCGAGCATGTATCCCGAGGTGCCGAAGGAAGCGCTCGCCGGCAGCAGCGACCCGGACAAAATCTGGAAGCCCTTCGACGAGGCCGACGCCTCGCGCCGCACCGTCTATGCCTTTTTGAAACGCTCCTTCATGGTGCCACTCCTCGAAGTGCTGGACGTGTGCGACACCACGCAGAGCAGCGACAAGCGCGCCGTCACGAGCGTCGCCCCGCAGGCGCTCACGCTCTTCAACGGCGCGTTCGTGAACCGCCAAGCCCGCCACCTCGCCGACCGCCTGCGCCGCGAGGCCGGGGCCGCCTCCGCCGCGCAAATCCAGCTCGCCTGGCGACTCGCGCTGGCCCGCCCGCCCCGCCCCGAGGAACTCACCGCCATGCAACGCTACCTCGCCGAGGAAACCGCCAGCCAGTTGAAGGAAGCCACTGCCGCCAGCAAATTCATCTCCACGGACGAGGCCGCCCACGCCGCGCTCACCCAGATGTGCCGAGTGGTGCTGAACTTGAACGAGTTTGTTTATCCGGACTGAGCGATGAGCCGTCGTTGCCATAAGCGGACCGAGGGGTTGAAGGACACTTTCTCCCTCAACTTCGCCTTGGGCCGAGCGCAGGTAGGGCGCGGTGTCCTCACCGCGCCGCCGAACGACGATGGCGTGCGGGTGGCCGACGGCGGGGTGAGGACACCCCGCCCTACCCACCCTGCTTTCCGCCCGACCACCGCCTCCGGCCAGTTACTCCGGTCCATTTGCGGGGGAAAAGTGGTCAAAAATCGCCAAGTCAACGTAAGTGTCTGCAATTTAGGTCAACTACGCGTTGAAAGCACCTCCGGCGGCTTGGGAAACGGGCCGGAAATGACTGAAATCCCCCCTTTCAGACTTGGAGGGACTCAGTCCCTCCAAGGAATCCCTCGTCCCCGCCAAGGAGGGAATGGTTCCCTCCAAGGAGGCATCCGTTCCCTCCACGGAGGGGTTCAGTCCCTCCAAGGAGTCCCTCAGCCCCGCCAAGGAGGGACTCGTCCCCGCCTTGGAGTCCCCCAGTCCCGCCAAGGATTCCTTCGTCCCCGCCGTGGAGTCCTCGAACCCCGCCATGGAATTGATGGGCCATTCCCTGGCAGGCAAACCACCCGCCCGACCCGGACGCCGGGGGGCCGTGGAGGGCTGAATCTTAACCCGCTGGTAAATGCGTTTTGACACGATGAATCCCCACCACACCTTCCGCCCGAACCCCACCCCCTGCGGCCGCTCCCGCCGCGAGTTCCTGTGGCAGGCGGGCGCGGGTTTCGCGGGGTTGGGCTTGCTGGACATTCTGCAACGCGATGGTTTCTTCACTTCCGCCCAAGCCGCGTCGACCGTCGCGCAGTCGCCGCTGGCACCGCGTGCGCCTCATTTTCCGTCCCAGGCCAAGCACGTCATCTTCCTCTTCATGAACGGCGCGCCCAGTCAGGTGGACACGTTTGACCCCAAGCCCGAGCTGGCGAAGCATCACGGCCAACCCTACGCCGGCAAGGTGAAGGCTGTCGGCTCGAACGGCCGGCCGATTGGTTACTTGATGCAGTCGCCGTTCGAGTTCAAGGAACACGGGCAGAGCGGTTTGCCCATCAGCAGCCTCTTCCCGCACACGTCGAAGTTCGCCGACGACCTCTGCGTGTTGCGCTCGCTCTACACGGACACGGCGGCGCACGCGTCCGGCTGCCTCCAGATGAACACCGGCAGCATCTTCATCGGGCGACCCAGCCTCGGCGCGTGGTTGAGCTACGGCCTGGGCACGATGAACGCCGCGTTGCCGAGCTTCGTGGTGATGACCGACCCGCGCGGTGGGCCGATTGGCAGCGCGTCGAACTGGACCGGTGGCTACATGCCCGCCGCGTATCAGGGCACCCTCTTTCGCAGCAAGGGCAACCCGCTCCTCGACCTCGCCACGCCCGAGGGCGTCAGCCCGCGCGGGCAACGCCGCTCGCTCGACCTGCTCGCCGAGCTGAACGAGCAGCACCGCCGCGAACGCCCGCAGGAGTCCGAGTTGGCCGCGCGCATCCTCTCCTACGAACTCGCCTACCAGATGCAGACTAGCGCGGCGGGCGTGGTGGATTTGAAGGATGAACCCGCTGCGACGCGCGAGCTTTACGGTCTCGACCACCCGCTCACCGCCGACTTCGGCGCGAAGTGCCTCGTCGCGCGCCGGCTCGTGGAGAAGGGCGTGCGCTTCGTGCAGCTCTACTCCGGCGGCGGCCACCTCGAAGACACCTGGGACGGCCACAGCGATTGCATCAAGAACCACACCCTCCACGCGGGCGAGACGGACAAGCCCATCGCCGCGCTCATCGCCGACCTCAAGCGCACCGGCCTGTGGGACGAGACGCTGCTCGTTTGGGGCGGCGAGTTTGGTCGCACGCCCACGAGCGAAGGCGTCGGAAAGCCGGGCCGCGACCACAACTGGCACGGCTTCTCGATGTGGCTCGCGGGCGCGGGCGTGAAGGGCGGGCAGTTCATCGGCGCGACGGACGAACTAGGCTTCGAGGCCGTCGAGGAGCGCCACCACGTCTCCGACCTGCACGCGACCCTCCTGCACCTCATGGGCCTGGACCACGAGCGGCTCACGTATTTCTACCAAGGTCTGGAACAGCGCATCACCGGGGTGCGGGGGGAAGTGATTCAGAAGGCGCTGGCGTAGGCGAAGTGATGGCGAGGGTTCAGGGGGGAACGGCCAACTTGGCCCTTCTCGGCAGCGCTCGCGCCCGAGTTTCTTGGCGCGTGCTGGGCGCACCATAAGCGGCGGGCGAGTCGCCCGCCGCAACGGGCCGGTGGCCCGTTCCACCCAGAACTCGACTGCGCTGCTCCCCATCTACTCCCGCACCGTCGCTTGGAGCTTCTGCTTCAGCGCGTCCACGGCCTTCGTGTGTGCCGCGTTCACGTCGTTGTCGGTGAGCGTCTTGTCGGCGGCGCGGTAGGTGAAGGCATAGGCGAGGCTCTTCTGGCCGGCGGGCACGTTCTTGCCCCGGAACACATCGAACAGCCCCACGCTCTCCAAGTTCGCGGGCTTGGCCTGCTTCACAGCGGAGAGAACCTCGTCGTGCGTCGTGGCCTCGGGCACGAGCATGGCCACGTCGCGACGGCTGGCGGGGAACTGCGGCAGCGGCTTGAAGGACTTCGAGGCGTTGCGGCGGGCGAAGAGTTCATCCAGCCGTAGCTCGGCGAGGAAAACGCCGTCGCGCAGGTCGTAGTGCTTCGCCAGCGCCGGGAGCAACTGGCCCAACTCGCCCAGATGCAGCTTGCCGCCGAGCGTGATGGCGGCGGATTCGAGGAACAGGGCGGTCGACTCGGCGCGCTGGCCGAACATGACACCGCGCAGGCCGAAGTGCTCCAGCAGGTCATCGACGAGGCCCTTCAAGTCCATTGCATCGAACTTCGCGTCGCGGTCGTCGCCGCTCCAGAAGGCGAGCGCGCGCTGGCCGGTCAGGGCGATGGCGACGCGGCGTTCCTCCTTCGGCTGGCCGTTCACGTTCGTGAACACGCGGCCCAGCTCGAACAGGGCGAGGTCGTAATTCTTCCGGTGCAGGTTGTGCCGGAGCGTGTCCAGCAGGCCGGGCAGCAGGCTGGGGCGCAGCACGTCCATGTCGGCACTGAGCGGGTTGGCCAGCTTCACAACTTCGGCTTCGGGCAGGCGGCAGTTCGCGTGGCTCACGAGCGTCTGGCCTTGCGCCTCATTCAAGCCGAGGCCGGTGAGCAGGCGGCGCACGTCGGCGAGTTGGTCATACACAGCGTCGAACGCGTTCGTGCCGACCGCGCCGCGCGGGGCGGTGCTGGGAATCTTGTCCACGCCGTGCAGACGGGCGATTTCCTCGATGAGGTCCACGTCGCGCTTGAGGTCCACGCGGAAGGTGGGAATGGAGAAGATTGCCGATTGCCGATTGCCGATTGCCGATTGGGTCAGGCCGAGGCTCGTGAGGAACTTGGCTTGTTGCTCCGGCTCGATGGCGACCCCAAGCAGTTCGGTGGTCTTGGCAAACTGCAGCGCAACTTCCTTCCGCTCGGCGGGCTTCGGATACGTGTCCACCACGCCGGGCACGAGCGTGCCGCCTGCCGTCTCCAAAATGAGCTGGGCCGCGCGCTGGCTCGCGTAGTCCGCGATGCCCACGTCGCAGCCGCGCTCGAAGCGGTAGCTGGACTCGCTGCGGAGGCCGAGGGCCTTGCTGGTGCGACGGATGTTGGTCGGCACGAAGTAGGCGCTCTCGATGAGCACGTCCTTGGTGTCGTCGCGAATCTCGGTGTTCGCGCCGCCCATGACGCCCGCGAGCGCGATGCCCTTCTGCTCGTCGGCGATGAGGAGCATGTCGCTCGTCAGCGTGCGCTCCTGACCGTCGAGCGTGACGAACAGCTCGCCGGCCTGTGCCCGCCGCACGACGAGGGTGGGGACGTGGCTGCCTTCGTGAGAAGGCGGCTGACCGGTGGGTTCAGCCACGCTCTCACGAGCGTGGCCACGGGCGATGAGGTGATAGTCGAACGCGTGCAGCGGCTGGCCGGTTTCGAGCATCACGTAGTTCGTCACGTCCACGACGTTGTTGATGCTGCGGAGGCCGACTTTCTCCAGCGTCTGCCGGAGCCAGTCGGGACTCGGCCCGACCTTCACGCCGGTCACGACGCGCGCCGCGTAGCGCGGGCAAAGCTCCGGCTCGTCGAGGCGGACGGCGACCCATGAGTTGAGCGTTGAAAGTTGAGAGTTGAGAGGGGGAAGCGCGGGCAGCTTTAGCGCGTTGCCCGTGAGGGCAGCGATTTCGCGCGCGATGCCGATGACGCTGTTGAGGTCCGGCCGGTTCGGGGTGACTTCGAGGTCGTAAATCACGTCGCTGCCCGCGCGCCCGAGATACTCGGCGAAGGGCTGGCCGACCTTCGCATCCGCTCGGAGCAGCAGCAGGCCATCCACCACGTCGGGCAAGCCCAACTCCGTCGGCGAGCACATCATCCCGTGCGACTCCACGCTGCGAATCTTGCCGACCTTGATGGTGAACGGTTCTTTGTCGCCGGGCTTCATGGGCAGCGACGCGCCGGGCAGGATGAGCGGCACCTTGTCGCCCGCCTGGAAGTTCTGCGCGCCGCAGACGATTTGCCGCTCGCCCGTGCCGTCGTTCACGCGGCAGACAGAAAGCTTGTCGGCATTCGGATGCTTGTCGCGCGTGACTACCTGCGCCACGACGATGCCCGCGAACTCGCCGCCGAGCTTCTGCACGCCCTCGACCTCGAGGCCGAGCATGGTGAGCCGCTCCGCGAGTTCCTCGGGCGACCAGTTGAAATCCACGTATTGCTTGAGCCAGTTCAGGGTGACTTTCATGGGAAACTATTCGGTGTAGCCGGGGAGATGGTGTTTGGCCCAGTGCTTCAGGGCGCGGTGTTCGCGGGCTTGGATTTGGCGAATCGCTTGGCCCAGACGCTCTATCAGTCTGGCGTCGGTTTCAAAAAAACCGATGGCGGCGGTCTTCGCCTTGCGCGCGCGCTCAATCCATTCATCCGCGTCCAGCACCGCTGCGGATTCTGCTTCGTGGCAGAACTCGCACTTGAGGAATGTTTCCAGCACGCGCAGGTGCAGTCGGTCTTGCGGACGCTCTTTGCGCCGGAGCACAGCGAGCTTCTCTGCAAACAAATCCCCTGCGTCTGCCACGCGGAAAACCACCTCGGACGCTCGCACTTGACGGGCATTGCGGGCCGCTTCCTGGCGGGTGAGCTGGACGCCTTCCTCGAGGAAATCCACCTCAATGCCTTGGAAGGAAATGGTGTGCGACTCCGTTTTGAACGGCGCGGCGAGCAGTGCTTCGCCTGCCTTCACTGTCGGCCCCATGAAATCAATGTCCTTGCTCAACCACATCTCATTCTCTTCCGGGCTGAACGTCGGCACCGGGAAGTCCGGGTCCGCCCACCGTTCCAACACCGTCCGGTAAAACCAGCAGGCTCCTCCACCGATGAGCACCCAGCCGGTGAACGCCTCCGGGAAGGTGTCTGAGAGGAGCTTCAGATGCCGCCGGAAGGCCGGCCAGTCATTGACTTTGGGCAGGGCCATGGTCAGTCAAGGAACATGACTTTGGTGCGGCGCTTGCGAATCGTTGCGTCCGCAAATTCACCGCTCATCTGCCGCAACTCCTCCGGCGTGTAGCGGTTGCCGGGCAGTTCCTTCCAACGCTGCTTGCGCTCGAAGCCAGCGGCGCGCGCGGCTTCCGCCGCTGCGTCTTTCGGCGGTGCAGGTGATTTGATGTGGTCGGGGCGCATGGCGGGTGAGCGGGTCAGGTCAGAACGGAGCGGCCTCGCCGTATAGCCGCTGGAAAAGCTGACGTCTTAAGTCCGCCGGGGAAAGCCCGGCGGGCAACGAGGCCAAGACCATCGCACGGGCGGCGTCGAACATCCGCACGCCCATCACGAACCGTTCCTCGGCGGAGCGGGCCATGAGCTTCTGCCGGACCAGTTCGGCGATTTCTGGGGAGGTGTCAGTCATGCGTGATTTCCTGCCAGAGATTAGCCACGCCCAATCCGCCCGTCCATTGCTCGATGTAGGCGCGGTTGCAGCCGGTGGAAACTAGGTTCCGCACGTCGCGGAGTTGCACCTCTGAGCGTGAATCCTTCGCCCAAAAGAGCTTGGAGAGGATGAGGTCCTCCTTGCTCACAATCCACGTCGCGAAGTCCTGGATGGCGATGCGCTGGCGACGGTCAAACTCGGCCAGGCGATAAGTTGTCTGCTGGCGGACGATGCAGTCCACTTTGATGACGCTGTCGTGGTGAATCAGGTTGAAGAGGGATTGGTGAGCGATGGAACTGTCCACCGCCTCGCGTGAGACGTAGTAGTCCGGGCTGAAGAGGCGAACCACCCCGTCTGCATCGCTGGGTTGCAGCGCGACGACCACATCAATGTCGCGGGTCATGCGCGGTTGGGCGTAGTAGTTCATCGCCATCGAGCCGGTGAGCATAAACGCAAGGCCCGCGCCGTCGAGACGCGCGGAAACGTCGCGGAGGATGTCGAGTTCGTTTTGCATGGCAGCGCGGCGCGCGAGGCAGCTCGTTCCGCTAGTTCAGAACTGTTCCAAAAACCGCACGTCATTCTCGTAGAACAGCCGGATGTCCGTGATGCCGTAGCGGAGCATGGCGATGCGTTCGATGCCGAAGCCGAACGCCCAGCCGGTCCAGACCTCAGGGTCGTAACCGACGTTCTCGAAGACCTGCGGGTGAACCATGCCGCAGCCGGCGATCTCCAGCCAGTCCTTGCCCAGCTTCTTCACGAGCGCGTTGGTGAAATCAATCTCCAGGCTCGGCTCGGTGTAGCTGAAGTAGTGCGGGCGAAAGCGGAGCTTCACGTCGCTGCCGAGCACGTCCTTGAACACGGCTTCGACCGTGCCCTTGAGGTCGCTGACGGTGACGTGCTTGTCCACGTAGAGACCCTCGATCTGGTGGAAAGTTGGGTTGTGCGTGGCGTCCGCGTTGTCGCGCCGATAGACGCGGCCCGGCACGATGATGCGGATGGGCGGTGGCTGGGACTTCATCACGCGGATTTGCACGGAACTCGTATGCGTGCGGAGCAGCGGACGCTTGTCGCTGGCAACGTAGAACGTGTCCTGCGAGTCGCGCGCCGGGTGGTCGGCGGGGGTGTTAAGGGCGTCGAAGCAGTGATACTCGTCCTCGATCTCCGGCCCGTCAGCGACGGCGAAGCCCACTTTGCGGAAGGCCCGCACGATGTCGTCGGTGACTTGGGTGAGCGGGTGAAGTTTGCCGACGGCGCGGCGGCGTCCGGGAAGTGTCCAGTCGGTGGGTTCGCTGGGGAGGGCGGCCTTGAGTTCGAGTTCGCTGCGGCGCGCGGCGAGGGCAGTTTCGAGTTCGACCTTGGCGGCGTTGATAGCCTTGCCGGCGGCGGGCTTTTCCTCCTTCGGCAGCGAGCCGAGCTGTTTCATCAACGCGGTGAACTTGCCGTCACCGCCGAGGAAGGCCCCCTTGGTCTGCTCCAGTGCAGGCAGGTCCGTGGCGGCGGCGAGCGCGGCCAGCGCCTCGGATTTCAACGGGTCGAGTTGAGCCAGTAGTGACATGACGCGGGAGAATTCAGGAGCCGGAATTTAGAAGCCAGTAGAAAGCAAAACGGGCGGCCCTTGCAGGTCGCCCGTCGCTTGAAAAGCGGTTGCGGTGGCGCTTTAAGCCTTCGCGAGCGTGGCCGCAGGCTTGGCTGCGAGGGCGGCCTGCGCGGCCTTGATGATCTCGCCAAACGCGGCGGCATCCGTCGCGGCGAGGTCGGAGAGCACCTTGCGGTCGAGTCCGATCTGCGCGGCCTTGATGCCTTCCATGAAGCGGCTGTAGGTCAGGCCGGCGGCACGGACGGCGGCGTTGATGCGGACCTGCCAGAGGCGGCGGTAGAGGCGCTTCTTGGTCTTGCGGTCGCGATAGGCGTATTGGCGGGCGTGATCCACCGCGTCGGAGGCGTAGCGGTAGAGCTTCGAGCGCCGCATACGATACCCCTTCGCGGCGGTGATCATCTTCTTCCGGCGTTTGCGAGAGGCGGGGGCGTTAGTTACGCGCATGAGTTAGAAAAGAGTTGAAAGTTATGTTGTGAAAGGTGGGTGGCTCAGTGGCTGAAAGGCAGGCTCGCGAGGACGCGATATTCGTCGGTCTTGTGGACTAGGGCGCGCTTGCCGAGCGCGCGGCGGCGCTTGCCACTTTTGCCTGTGAGCAAGTGGCGGCGCCCGGCGCGCGAGCGGAGAATCTTGCCGGTGCCGGTGATTTTGAACCGTTTGGCTACGGACTTTTTTGTTTTGATGCCTTTGGGACGACGCATAATTTGAACTCGTTCTCTAAAAAAGAGGGCGCACTGTAGGCAACGGGTATGGGCGGTGCAAGTGGTAAGTTTGATTTTGTCGATGCCCGGATGTTGGCGGTCCGAGTGGTGGGCGAAAAGGACGACGAACGCCATCGCACCTCGGCCGACACGGGTCAGAATCCGCGTGACTCTTTGCGCCGAGTTGCTATTCCACCTGCCCGTGAACCTACTGCCTATACACCCCACCCGCCGCGCCTTCCTCACCTCCGCACTGGGTTCCGCCGCCCTTGTCGCCAGCGCGTCCGCTGCCGAGAAGGTCAAGTTGCCCGAAGTCAAATCGCCCCTCTTCTCCAAGCCGTCAAAGATGCATCTCGGCACCGTCACCTACAATCTCGCCGAGAAGTGGGACATCGCCACCATCATCCAGAACTGCACCGAGGCGAAGTTCGAGGGCGTCGAGTTGCGCACCGGCCACGCGCACAAGGTCGAGGTGGACCTCACCAAGCCGCAGCGCACCGAGGTGAAGCGGCGCTTCGCCGACTCGCCCGTGAAGCTCTGGAGCCTCGGCAGCGCGTTCGATTATCACACTCCCGACCAGGCCCGGCTCCGCAAGGACATCGAAGCCACGAAGGAATACATCCTCCTCGGCGAAGACGTCGGCGCGACCGGCGTGAAGGTCCGCCCCAACGCGTTGCCCAAGGAAGTCCCCGTCGAGAAGACGCTCGACCAAATCGGCAAGTCTCTCCGCGAGTTGGGCGAGTTCGGTGCGCAGCATGGCCAGCAGATTCGCCTCGAAGTCCACGGCACCGGCACCAACCTCGTTCCCCACATCAAGACCATTCTCGACGCCGCCGACCACCAGAACGTCGGCCTCTGCTGGAACTCGAACCAGTCCGACATCTTCGGCGACGGCTGGGACGCGAACTTCAACCTCGTGAAGAAGCACATCTTCACCGTCCATCTGCGCGACCTCCACTTGGAGGAGTATCCCTTCCGCAAGCTGCTCACCGGCCTGAACGAAATCGGCTTCACCGGCTTCACCTTCGCTGAGATACCGCCCAGCACCGACCCCATCCGGGTGATGAAGTATTACCGCTCCCTCTGGCTGGCGTATCAAGGGCTGCTGTGAGGGAAGGAATAAGTAATTAGTGCTAAGTGGTAGGCTGGTGTCGGGTCGTCCTCTTGTCCTCGTTCCTGACTGGCACGCAAGCCAAGTCCCCGCCACACTCAACCCGCGCGACAGAACTGATTACTAATCACTAATTACTTTCCCCACTCCCTCGCATGGACATCAAACGCGCCATCATCACCGCCGCCGGCAAGAGCCAGCGCACGCTCCCGCTCCAGTCCCTCGTGGACCGCGACGGCCAGACCAAGACCGCGCTGGCCATCATCATCGAGGAAGTCCTCGCGGCGGGCATCGAGGAACTCTGCGTGGTGGTTTGCCCTGGCGACGAGAAAGCCTACCGCGCCGCCGCGGGCGAACACGCGAAGCGCCTGGAATTCGTCGAGCAGAAGAAGCCGCTCGGCTACGGCCACGCCGTTTCGTGCGCCGCGAAGTTCGTCGGGAAGAAGCCCTTCCTCCTGCTCGTAGGCGACCATCTCTACGTCAGTGGCGAAGTGCGCCGGTGCGCGCAGCAACTCGTCGAGGTCGCGGCGGCCGAGAACTGCGCCGTGTCCGCCGTGCAAGCCACGCACGAGAGTAAGCTGCCTTACTACGGCGCGATTGGCGGCCGCCTCGTCGCCGCACGCAAAGGCCTCTACGAAATCACCGAAGTCGTCGAGAAGCCCACGCCCACGGAGGCGGAGCAGCGGCTCATCGTCCCCGGCCTGCGCGCGGGCCACTACCTCTGCTTCTTCGGCATGCACGTGCTCACGCCGTCGGTAATGGCGTTGCTCGCCGAGGAAGTTGCTGCGGCTGGTGCGCGCGGCGGCGTCCATCTGTCCGCCACGCTGGCGAAGCTCGCGCGTAAGGAGCGTTACCTCGCCGCCGAATTGACCGGCCGCCGCTACGACATCGGCGCGCACTACGGCCTGCTCACCGCGCAACTCGCCCTCGCCCTCAGCGGTAAGGACCGGGATGAAGTGCTGACGGGCTTGGTGGAACTGCTGGCGCAGCGGGTGAAGTGAGCAAGCAAACGCCGGTCGAACAAGCCTCAATTCATCCCATGCTCGTTGACCTCATCACCTCCCGCAAAGCCGCCAAGCGCAATACCTCGCTCGACGCGCAGTGCCGCGACCTGAGCGCTGCCCAGCTTCTAGCCGAGTGCGCCGAACTCGACGCCTTCCGCCGGCGCTCCGAGAACCTCTACGAAAGCGTCCGCGCCCTGTTCTTCCTCTACGCCATCCACCGCTTCCACTTGCCCGCGAAGCTCACTTCCCCCGGCCCCAAACTCCAGACCCCATCCCCTCAGTCCCCCGGCCTCATCCCATTCTCCGGCTACGAACAGCTTTTGAATCGCCGCTTCGAGGAAGCCATCGACACCTTCCTCGCCGCCCAGTCCGCTGGCGGCCCCAGCGATGGCCTTTGCTCCGCGCTTGCGAATGCTTACCACCGCCTCGCCTTCCAGACGCTCGCGGACCAAGTCCGTCGCAGCGTCCGCAGCGTGCGCGGCAACCAGTGGATGTTCCGCGTGGGCCATCCCGCCGACCAGCCGCTGCGTCTCCGCCCTGAGCTCCTCCAGCGCGCGCCCGATGGCACCTACCCGATTCTCCGTGAGCTGACGCCCGTGCGCATGGACCTCACGCACTCCGCGTGGAGCGACATCTTTTTCCTCGGCATGGATTTCCCCGAGGGCGCGAAGGTGCTCAATGTCTCCGTGGACCTCGGCATCCACGGCCGCGACGCCGCGCCGCGCCCGCCCGTCAGCGCGTGGCTGCGCGTGCTCGACGAACCCGTGCTCCGCCTCACCTCCGTGGACCTCGGCGCGACAGCGGACCTCACCGCGCTCTCGGACGTGTTCGACTTCGCGAAGGATTACCTCGGCTTGCTCAAGGCCGCTGTCATCGCGGCGGGCGTGGTGCCGCCGGGCATTGAAGGCAGCGGCCAAAGTCTCGCCGAACTGCTCGCCCGCATCGTCGGGCCGGGGCGCGGTTTGGAACTCGTCTCCAGCGTGAACGACATTCCAAAAGGCTCGCGCTTGGCCGTCAGCACGAACCTGCTCGGCTCCCTCGTTAGCGTGCTGATGCGCGCGACGGGGCAGGCGACGTCGCTCACCGGCGACTTGCAGGAGAACGAGCGCCGCATCGTGCTCGCCCGCGCGCTGCTCGGCGAATGGCTCGGCGGCTCCGGCGGCGGCTGGCAGGATAGCGGCGGCGTCTGGCCCGGCATGAAGCTCATCGAGGGCGTCATCGCTGGCGAGGGCGACCCCGAGTTCGGCATCTCGCGCGGCCGGCTCATGCCGCAGCACCGCATCCTCAATCTCGACGCCTGTTCCGCCGAGACGCGCCGCAAACTGCAAGACTCCCTCGTGCTCGTCCACGGCGGCATGGCGCAGAACGTCGGGCCGATTCTGGAGATGGTTACGGAGAAGTATCTGCTCCGCTGCGAAGCCGAGTGGCGCGGTCGCCAGGACGCGCTCCGCATCCTCGACGAAGTCCTCGCTGCGTTGAAGTCCGGCGACATCCGCGCGCTCGGCGCGGCCACTACGCGCAATTTTCGCGAGCCGATTCAAGCCATCATCCCGTGGGCCTCGACCGCGTTCACCGAGCAGCTCATCGAGCGCGTGAGCCGCGAGTTCGGCGAGGATTTCTGGGGCTTCTGGATGCTGGGCGGCATGAGCGGCGGCGGCATGGGATTCATCTTCGCGCCGGAGCGGAAGGCTGAGGGCCAGCGGCGCTTGCAGGAAATCATGTCCGCCACCAAGCGCGAGTTGCAGCACGCGCTGCCATTCGCGATGGAGCCGGTCGTTTTCGACTACGCCATAAACGAGCGTGGCACTTGGGCCGACTTGCTCGCCGCCGACACCGCGCTGATGCCCGCCGGCTACTACGCGCTGACCGTTCCGCAACTCCTCCGCACTGACCGCCACGAACTCCCCGCTGCGCGCCGCGCCGAGCTGGACAAGTTCGCCGCCGCCTGTCGCACCAGGCCCGAGCTGCGCGGCATGGTGCAGACCTTGTTCGACACGATGTTCCCGCGCCTCAAGGAGGACAAAGCTGGCGCGCAAAGTCTCGACGAATTGCTCGCCGCGAACGGCTTCGACCGGGAAGCCCACGAAGCCATCCGCGCTGACTTGAAGGGCGGGCGCATCGGCCTCGCGCAAAACCGCCTGCCGGCCAACAGCGTCATCGAAGACGTGCGCCCGGAGGATGTGACCAACGTGACCGGGACAGGGCAGGGGAGGGCGAAGCTGAAGTCTGCCACTGAGCGTGGGCTGGCCGCGCTGCGCAACGGGGAGGCCGCCGTCATCACGCTGGCTGCCGGGGCCGCCAGCCGCTGGACCCAGGGCGCGGGTGTGGTGAAGTCGCTGCATCCCTTCTGCAAGCTGGGCGGACGCCACCGCACGTTCCTCGAAGTTCACCTCGCCAAGTCGCGGCAGACGGCGCAGCTCGCGGGCGTGGCCGTGCCGCACGTCTTCACCACGAGCTATCTCACGCACGGCCCGCTCTCCGAGTTCCTCGCGGCGAACCAGAACTACGGCTACGACGGCACGCTACTCCTGAGCCGGGGCGCGAGCGTCGGCCTGCGGCTCGTGCCGACCGCGCGCGACCTGCGCTTCGCGTGGGAGGAGATGCCGCAGCAAGTCCTCGACGAGCAGCAGCATAAGGTCCGCGACTCCCTCCGCGCCGCGCTGCTGCGCTGGGCACAGTCCGCCGGCGAAGCCACCGACTACCGCGACAACCTCGCGCTCCAATGCCTGCACCCCGTCGGCCACTTCTACGAGGTGCCGAACCTCCTGCGCAACGGCACGCTGGCCGCGTTGCTGCGCGAGCGTCCGCAGCTCAAGACCTTGCTGCTGCACAACATTGACACCACCGGCGCGAACCTCGATCCGGCGCTGCTGGGCCAGCACTTAGCGAGCGGCGCGACGTTGTCCTTCGAGGTCATCACGCGTCGGCTGGACGACCGGGGCGGCGGGCTGGCGCGCGTGGACGGACGCACGCGGCTGGTCGAGGGCTTGGCGATGCCGCACGAGGAACTGGAGTTCGGCCTGAGTTACTACAACACGCTGACGACGTGGATTGATGTGGATGGTTTCCTCCGCGCGTTGCACCTCACACGAGACGACATTCTGGCCGCCAATGAGCAGAAGATTTCCGCCGCCATCCGCGCGCTCGCGGCGAAGGTGCCGACTTACATCACCACGAAGGACGTGAAGAAGCGCTGGGGCCACGGGCAGGAAGACGTGTTCCCCGTCGCGCAGTTCGAGAAGCTCTGGGGCGACCTCACCGCATTGCAGGAAATTGACTCGCGTTTCCTCGTCGTGGACCGCGTGCGCGGCCAACAGCTCAAGGACCAGGCGCAGCTCGACGGCTGGCTGCGCGACGGCTCGGCGGCTTACGTGGAGAACTTGTGCGCGTGGGAGTGAGGGCTTTTAGCCACGGATGGAACACGGATGGAACACGGAAGAGCGCACGGCGGAGGGTTGGCTTTATCCGTGTTCGGTCCGTGTTTCATCCGTGGCTAAATGATCGGGGTTAAGGTTGGTTCACCCGTTGCGCGACGAAGGGCTGGCCGAGCTGGCCGTAGCGGCTCACGGCGGTGACGGCGATGAGTTCGGGC